>NZ_JANIAG010000203.1:0-8574 GCF_028682155.1 Pseudomonas sp. 39004 | reverse complement strand
TGAAAGCCAAACGCCACCTCCTTAGTCTGGGCGCATCGATTGCCACCCCATTCAAGGAATACGCCTCATGCCCGTCCGTGCCTTCTCGCCCCTGCGTCGCCTGCTAATCGGCGGCCTGCTGGCCAGTGTCGCCAGCGCCCTGTTGCCCTGGTCCAATGCCCTGGCCGAAGACGCCAAGACCCTGCGTATCGGTTACCAGAAGTTCAACAGCATCAATATTCTCAAAGGCAGCGGCGCCCTGGAAAAGGCCCTCGCCCCGCAGGGCGTGACCGTCAGCTGGCACGAGTTCGCCGCAGGCCCGCAATTGCTCGAAGCCCTGAGCACCGGCGCCATCGACCTCGGCCACGCCGCCGACGCCCCTTCAGTATTTGCCCAGGCTGCCGGTAAACCGGTGGTCTACCTGGCCGCCGAACAACCCTACCCACGCGGTATCGGCCTGGTGGTACGCGAGCAGGACCACCTCACCAGCGTGCAGGACCTCAAAGGCAAGCGGGTAGCCACCGGCCGCGGCTGGAACGCCCAGTACCTGCTGGCCGTCGCGCTGGAACAAGCCGGCCTGAGCTACCAGGACATCACCCCCGCCTACGTCAATAATGCCGCCGACGCAGTGGCGGCCCTGCAATCGGGCAGCGTCCAGGCCGTGACCCTGTGGGACCCGTTCCTCGCGGCGGCAGAAAGCCAGCCAGGGCTCAAGAACCTGCGCGACGGCAGCGGCCTGACCAACAACCGCACGTTCTACCTTTCCACTGCTGCGTTCGCCGACCAGCACCGCCCGCTGCTCAAGGCCTTCTTCGCCGAACTGGGCAAGGTCAGCCAATGGGCCAACGCCGAGCCTGCGCAAGTCGCCGCGCTGCTGGCGCCGCAGTTGGGGATCAAGGCCGATGTGCTGCAAGTGGCCAGCGAACGCCGTAACTACAACGCCGTCGCCATTACCCCGCAGATCGTCGCCGAACAGCAGAAGCTGGCCGACACCTTCCAGGGCCTTGGCCTGATTCCGCGCAAGTTGCAGGTAGCCGATGCGGTCTACCCGGCTTCCGTGCTGCCGTGACTGGAGACTGACCGCCATGCCCCGCCCGATCCGCTTCAACGCCTTCAGCATGAACGCTGCCAGCCACCAGTCCCCTGGCCTGTGGCGCCACCCGCGTAACACCAGCGTGGCCTTCAACCGCCTGGACTACTGGACCGACCTGGCCCGCCTGCTGGAGCGCGGCCTGTTCGATGCGCTGTTCATCGCCGATGTGCTGGGCATCTACGACGTCTATCAGGGAGGCCCCGAAGCGGCCTTGCGCGGCGGCGTACAGGTGCCGGTCAACGACCCGCTGCTGCTGGTTCCGGCCATGGCCGGGGTCACCGAGCACCTGGGCTTTGGCGTGACTTTCTCACTGACCTACGAGCACCCCTACCCCTTTGCCCGGCGCATGTCCACGCTCGACCACCTGAGCAATGGCCGAGTCGGCTGGAACATCGTCACCGGCTACCTGGACAGCGCCGCGCGCAACCTGGGCCTGGCTCGCCAGCTTGGCCACGACCAGCGTTACGACCTGGCCGAGGAGTACCTGCAGGTGCTGTACAAACTGTGGGAAAAAAGCTGGGACGACGACGCGGTGGTGCTTGAGCGTGACAGCGGCCGCTACATCGACCCTGCCCGGGTACACCCCATCGGCCATGCCGGCGAGCACTTCCAGGTGCCTGGCATGCACCTGTGCCAGCCCTCGCCGCAGCGCACGCCAGTGCTGTTCCAGGCGGGGGCCTCGGCACGCGGCCAGCAGTTCGCCGCGCAACATGCCGAGTGCGTGTTCATCAGCGGGCCTACGACCACGGTGCTGCGCCGCTATGCCGACGGCATCCGCCAGGCCAGCGAGGTTGCCGGGCGTGGCCGCGACGAGGTGCTGATCTACGCCCAGGCCCTGCTGATCGTCGCCCCCACCCGTGAAGAAGCCGAAGCGCGCTTCGCCGAGTACCGTGGCTACGTTGACCTGGACGCCGCCCTGGCCCTGCTGTCGGGCTGGACCGGCATCGACTTCGCCGGCCTCGACCCGGATGCCCCCATCGAATATGTCGAGAACGATGCCGGCCGCGCGGCCCTGGCCGCCTTCACCGCGGCCGACCCCAACCGCCGCTGGACCGTGCGCGAGGCCGCCGAGTTCGTTGGCCTGGGGGGCCGCGGCCCGGTGCTGGTGGGCACTGCCCGTGATATTGCCGATCAGTTGGAAAGCTGGCTGGACGAGACCGGCATCGACGGGTTCAACCTCACCTACGCCGTGCAACCTGATGACCTGGCCAACGTGGTCGAGCTGCTGGTACCCGAGCTGCAACGTCGCGGCCGCTACCCCCTGCACTACCAGGACGGCACCTTGCGCCACAAGCTGTTCGGCCGGGGTAGCCGCCTGCCGGAGCAACATGCAGGGCGCCAGGTTAGCATTCAGCCGGCAAATACCGGGTATTCCAACATTTAATTTGTAGATGGCACGCGCTCGACCCTATTCTGTCGGCACATCCCCTGCGCCGCACCGGCCGGTGCGGTTCACGGCACGGGGAGAGAACAACAAGTCGAGATCGTCCATGTCGAATCATTCCTACTTCGCCCCCCACGGTGGGCACCCGGCTCAAACCGAGCTGCTGACTGACCGTGCCATGTTCACCGAAGCCTATGCCGTCATCCCCAAGGGCGTGATGCGTGACATCGTCACCAGCCACCTGCCGTTCTGGGACAAGATGCGCATGTGGGTCATCGCCCGCCCACTGACCGGCTTTGCCGAGACCTTCTCGCAGTACATCGTCGAAGTTGCCCCGGAAGGCGGTAGCGAGCGCCCGGAACTGGACCCCAACGCCGAAGCCGTGGTGTTCGTGGTCGAGGGTGAGCTCGACATCACCCTGGAAGGCAAGCACCACACCCTGACCCAGGGCGGCTACGCCTTCATCGCCCCAGGCGCCGAGTGGAGCCTGCGCAACCACAGCAAGGCCAACGTCACCTTCCACTGGCTGCGCAAGCACTACCAGAAGGTTGAAGGCCTGGACTTGCCAGAGTCCTTCGTCACCCACCGCGACAATGCCACTGTCATTGAAATGCCGGGCACCGAAGGCCGCTGGATCACCACCCGCTTCGTCGACATGGCCGACATGCGCCACGACATGCACGTCAACATCGTGACCTTCCAGCCAGGCGGCGTCATTCCGTTCGCTGAAACCCACGTCATGGAACACGGCCTGTATGTGCTGGAAGGCAAGGCGGTGTACCGCCTGAACCAGGACTGGGTCGAAGTCGAAGCCGGCGACTTCATGTGGCTGCGCGCCTTCTGCCCGCAAGCCTGCTACGCCGGTGGCCCAGGCAACTTCAGCTACCTGCTGTACAAGGACGTCAACCGCCACGTGCACCTGACCCTCAACCCACAGCGTTGAGCCCAGGCTGACGGTCCGAAGCCCGCCACCTGGCGGGCTTTCTGTTTGCCGCTCATACTGAACACCCCTGCCCTGCGCGGTGCTCATCATGAACCGCTATCGCCTGCTTGGAGCCCTGTTGCTGGCGCTGTCCGGCGCTGCTCAGGCAGCCGACGACTGGAACCTGGCCTACGACAGAGAAGGCATCCGCGTCTACCTCAGTGCCGCTGCCGGCTCCCCTTACCAGCAATTTCGCGGTGTCAGCACCATGAAGGCCAGCGTACGCACGCTCACCGACCTGCAGGAAAACCTGCGGGTGGCGTGCAAATGGCTGTACGCCTGTGCCGAAATGCGCCTGCTGGAGGTCGACGGCGACAGTACCTGGGTGTACCTGACCACCGACCTGCCGTGGCCGACGATGCCGCGGGATATCGTGCTCAAGGTCACCACCGAACTGCGCGACGATGGCACCCTGTTGCGCCACCTGCGCGCCGACCCCGGCAAGGTCCCCGAGGTAGCCGGGCTGATCCGCGTGCAGCGCCTCACGGGCGAATGGGTGATGAAACCGCTGGGTGAACGGCAAACCGAGGTCACCTACCAGCTCAAGGCAGACCCCGCCGGGGATGTGCCCGGCTGGCTGGCCAACCGCTTCGTGGTGGATGCGCCGGTGGTGACCCTGCGCACCCTGCGGGCGGTGGCCGAGCGCCAACACTGACGCCCGCTCGCCTCTGCCTTGGGCTTCAGGACACCGTGGCAGCCATCTGCCGGGCACACACCTTGACCCGGCGCCGGTAGGCCAGCAGCAAGCCGATGTACCACAGCGGCATGACATACAGCGCCATACGCGTATCAGGCTCCAGGGCCAGCAGGCACAACACGAAGATCAGAAACAGCTGCGCCATGGCCGCCGTCGCCTTGCCACCCGGCAGCTTGAATCGGGACTGTTCATGTGCCTTAGGGTTCTGACGGCGGTAGGCGAAGTAGGACATCAGGATCAACGACCAGGTGACGATGATCATCACCGCAGAAATGGTCGACACCAGGGTGAACACGGTCATGACCTCGGGGATCACGAACAGCAGCGTCAGCGCAATCGCCATGCACACCCCCGAGAACATCAACGCCCTGACCGGCGTACCCGACCCGGACAGGCGCCCGAACGCCGTCGGTGCCTGCTGTTGATGCGCCAGGCCATAGAGCATCCGCGACCCCGAGTACACACCGCTGTTGGCGGACGAGGCCGCAGAGGTCAACACGACAAAGTTGATGATCCCGGCAGCAGCCGGCAGGCCGCCGAGCAGGAACAGCTCGACGAATGGGCTGCGATTGGCAGGCACGTTGGCCCACGAGACCACACTGATGATGCACACCAGCGAACAGATGTAGAACAGCAGGATACGCACCGGAATGGTGTTGATCGCCTTGGGCAGGGTCCTTTCGGGGTCCTTGGCCTCGGCTGCCGCCGTACCGATCAGTTCGGTGCCGACAAACGAGAAGATCGCGATCTGGAACCCGGCAAGGAAGCCGAGAATACCGTGGGGCATGACCACACCGGGCGCCACCAGGTGGCTGAAGGAGGCCGTGACGCCGCCTGGGGAGGTGTACGACGTGGCGACCATCACCAGCCCCGTCACCACCAGCAACACGATCGCGACGATCTTGATCAGCCCGAACCAGAACTCGACTTCGCCGAAAGCCTTCACGGCAAGCATGTTCAGGCCCAGCAGCAGGAACATCGTGGTAAAGGCCGGTAGCCAGGTGGGCACGCCGGGGTACCAGTACTGGACGAAACCTGCCACCACCACCACATCGCCCACCGCCGCCACCACCCAGCTGAGCCAGTATGACCAACTGAGGATGTAACCGGCACGCGGCCCCAGGTAGTTGTGCACCAGGTCTGCGAACGACTCCATGTGCAGGTTGGCGAGCAGCATCTCACCCATCGCACGCATGATGCAGAACACGAAAAAGCCGATGATGGCGTACACCAGAATGATCGAGGTGCCTGATAGCGCGATGATCTTGCCCGACCCCATGAACAGCCCGGTACCGATCGCGCCACTGATCGAAATGAGCTGAATATGCCTGTTTTCCAGCCGTCGCTTCAGTGTGCGGCCAGCCTCCGGAGTCGCGTCTTGGGAGTTGCACGTTGGATGCATAGTTGACCTCTTATTCTTTTTCTGTAAAACCCTCGCCCTCGTCACTGCGGCCGTTAGTTGGCACGAAAGTGCAAACGCCTTGTGATAACAAGCGTCGGGAGGTAGGGGTATTAATGCAGATGGATAAGCACGCCCCGATGAACTTTTCATCAGGCCTGATAGAGAGTGAAAGCCCACCACAAGTGCACGCCCATTGTTCGGGGAGATGCCTGGCAAGACAGTGTTAAACATGAAACACATGGCGCTGAAGCTGTTTCATTTTGCCAGCCGACAAGGTCAATCGGAACGCTACAGAGTGCGCACACGAAATGGGATATGTTGCACAGTGAAAAGCCCGGGTGACAGTTTGCTCTACGCCCCTGCCCAATCGGGTTATCGACCTGATCACATCTTGTAGGTGGAGAGCAAAATGCTGGTCTCGGTGTTTTCGATGTGCGGTATCGAGCGAATGGTGTTCAGCGCCCGGTCGAAGGCTTCGAGGGTGTCGGCCCGCAGCTCGGCCATCAGGTCCCAGCGGCCATTGGTGGTGTGAATGGCCACGACATTGGGATGCCCGCGCAGCGCGTGTTTGACCTCCGCCGCGTGATGGCCACTGATGCCGATGCTGGTAATCGCCCGCACGCCCTGGTCCAGGGCATCAGACCTCAGGCGTATCGTGTAACCGATGATCACCCCTTGGTCTTCAAGCTTGGTGATGCGGTTCTGCACCGTTGCCCGGGCGACCTTGAGCTTCTTCGCCAGGGTCAGGATGGGCGTGCGCGCATTATCACGCAGTAGCGCGATCAGTTCCCGATCTACAGTGTCCATGGTGCCTGCCAAGTAATCAGATTGTTATTCTGGGGTGGCAGATTGTCTAGAAAGTTGACGAAACTGGCAACCTGCTCTCTTCAATTTGACGCAACCTTTCATCAAAATTGTCGTGCTGGCAACCCCTCAACAATCGTAAGCGTTCACCCTGCAGCAACTGAGGTGAGAACGCACACATAAGGTGCAAGAGCATGACGTATTTCATTGATGTTCCAACCATGTCCGACTTGGTGCATGACATTGGCGTAGCGCCGTTCATGGGTGAATTGGCCGCGGCCCTGCGCGAAGACTTTAAACGCTGGCAGGACTTTGATAAGTCCGCACGCGTTGCCAGCCATTCGGACGTCGGCGTTATCGAATTGATGCCAGTCGCGGACACACATCGATATGCCTTCAAATACGTCAACGGGCACCCGGCCAACACTGCCAAAGACCTGCATACGGTCATGGCATTTGGCGTGCTGGCCGATGTGGCGACGGGGTACCCGGTGTTGCTGTCGGAACTGACCATCGCCACTGCCCTGCGCACCGCCGCAACCTCGCTGATGGCCGCACAGGCACTGGCCCGGCCGAACTCGAAAAAAATGGCGCTGATCGGCAATGGCGCGCAAAGCGAATTCCAGGCGCTGGCCTTCCACAAGCACCTGGGGATCGAAGAAATCGTCGCCTACGACACCGACCCGCTGGCCACCGCCAAACTGATTGCCAACCTCAAGGAATACACGGGCCTGACCATTCGCAAAGCCGGCTCGGTGGCAGAAGCGGTCAAAGGTGCCGACATCATCACCACCGTGACCGCCGACAAGGCCTACGCAACCATCATCACCCCCGACATGCTCGAACCTGGTATGCACTTGAATGCGGTAGGCGGCGACTGCCCAGGCAAGACCGAACTGCATGCCGACGTACTGCGCAACGCGCGCGTGTTCGTCGAGTACGAACCGCAGACCCGTATCGAAGGTGACATCCAGCAGCTGCCCGCCGACTTCCCGGTCGTGGACCTGTGGCGTGTACTACGCGGTGAAACCGAAGGCCGGCAAAGCGACAGCCAGGTGACGGTGTTCGACTCGGTGGGCTTCGCGCTGGAAGATTACACCGTACTACGGTACGTACTACAGCAAGCCGAGAAGCGCGGCATGGGTTCGAAGATAGACCTGGTACCTTGGGTGGACGAAGACCCTAAAGACCTGTTCAGCCACACCCGCGGCCGCGCTGCAAAAAGCCGTATCCGACGCGTTGCATAACTCTCCTACTCTCGGTATTCCAGATGGCATTTCCAACGCGTTCCATTCAAGCACCTGCGGCCGTGGTCATGGTCAGGCCGCACGCCTTCACCCCCAACCCGGAAACAGCAGCAGACAATTCGTTCCAGAGCACCCACCCCGACATCGCCGCCCAGGCCTTGGCCGATGTGGCGCGCGACGAGGTTACCCAGGCAGCAGGCATACTCGAAGCAGAAGGTGTACGGGTGCACCTGTTCGATGACTTCGGCGAGCAGAACACGCCGGACTCGGTGTTCCCCAACAACTGGTTCTCTACCCACCCGGGCGGCCATGTCGCGATCTATTCGATGTACTCGCGCAACCGTAGGCGCGAGCGGCGCGCAGACGTCATCGAAATGCTCAAGCATGAGTACCGCGTGCAGGATGTGATCGACTATTCCGGCCTGGAGCAGGACGAGCTTTTTCTGGAGGGTACCGGGGCGATGGTGTTCGACCATCTGTCCAGGGTTGCCTATACCGCACGCTCCAACCGCGCCGACCCGATCGCCCTCGAGCGTTTCAGCACCCACTTCAACTTCGAGCCCATGGTGTTCGACACGGCAGACGAGCAAGGCACGCCGATCTATCACACCAACGTGCTGATGTGCGTGGCCACCGAGTTTGCACTGGTCGGGTTTGGCACGTTCACCAACCGCGCCCGCGCACAAGAGGTGCGCATGCGGCTGATCGAGTCGGGCCGGGATGTCATCGACCTGAGCAACCAGCAGATCAGCCAGTTTGCAGGTAACGCCATCGAGCTGTCGGGCAGGGATGGTCGGATTTTGGCGCTCTCGCGCAAAGCGTTCGACAGCCTTACCGGTGAACAGCGTCAACGCATCGAGCGTTCGGCGCGGCTGGTGCCGCTGGATGTACCGACCATTGAAATGGCCGGCGGCTCGGTGCGCTGCATGATCGCCGGGATTCACCTGTCACCGAGGGGCGCGCGTGGGGGGCGGTAGATCGGAAGA
>NZ_JANIAG010000202.1:0-8876 GCF_028682155.1 Pseudomonas sp. 39004 | reverse complement strand
CGGTGCGGCGATCCGACTTGCCCCGCGAAGAGGCCGGTACAGGTTTAACCAGCAGCCGGCTTCTTCACCGTGCGAGGCTTCTTCACCGCTGCAGGTTTCTGAACCGGCTCTGCTACTACCTTTGTCTTGGCTGGCGCTTTCTTGCGTGGCGCTGCCTTGGGCGCAAGTGCTTCAGCCTCGGCGAGCTTGCGCGCCATCTCCCAATGGCGTTCCTCCTCACCGACCGGCTTACCTTCCGACTCCCAGATCTGGTAGGCAAATTCACGAATACGTTTTTCATCGACACTCATCATGACGCTCCTGATGCTCAAGATTGTTGTATCAACACATTGACTGGAAATTCCGACAGTACGGCGCTCAACGGCAGCTCCTTTGAAAGGCTGACCGCAGCACTGGGGAAAAGTCCCGTCGAGTTGGCAGGCGACAAGGCAAACGGCAGTATCAGCCGGGTGTCGTCCCAGTTATGGGCCGGGATCAACGGTGTAGGGGCGCTACCGAGCAGGCCGCTGGCCAGGCGCGGCGCAATCACGATGGCGCGCTGGTCGTCACCCAGGCGGGCGAAGGCCAGCACCTTGTCGGCATGCCGGCCCTGCACGGTCAGCGGCAGGTAGGCGCCACGGCGGAACAGCTCGGCATGCGCCTGGCGGCAGTCCAGCACCCGCGCCACCAGGGCTTGCTTGATGCGGCCGTCGCGCCAGTGGGCAAGTAGCTCGGCGACCGGCGTGGCGTCGTCCAGGGTGCGGCGCCTGCTGGCGTAGTCGACCGGGCGGCGGTTGTCCGGGTCGACCAGGCTGAAGTCCCAGTATTCATTGCCCTGGTACAGGTCAGGCACGCCGGGCACGGTCATGCGCAACAGCGCCTGGACCAGGCCGTTGAGCGCGCCTGGGCAGGCGATGAGCTGGGCGGCATCGGCCAGCGACTTGCGCAACTGCTGGTTTTCGCCATCGAGCAGCAGGCCATCGATGTAGCGTGCGCAGGCGGCCTCGTAGGCGTCGTTCGGGGCGCTCCAGCTGCTGCGCAACTTGGCTTCGCGCAGGGCCTTCTGCTGCCATTGCCGCAGGCGCTCGGCGTACTGGCGCAGTGCGCCGTCATCGTGTGGTTCAAGGCTCAGCGGCCAACTGCCCAGCAGCGTCTGCAGCAGCATCAGCTCATCGCCGGGGCTGGGTGCCAGGCCATCGTCCAGTTGCGCCCGCAGGGGCGCCGCCAGCTCGCGCCAATGCTCCACCCGGCTGGCCAGCCACGGCCCGCGTTCGCTGAGCACGGCCAGGCGGGCGCGGGTGTCTTCACCGCGTTTATGGTCGTGGGTAGCGGTGGCCAGCAGGCTGTCGGGGAAGTCGCGCAGGCGCCGCTGGGCCTCGTTGTGGAAATACGCAGGGCCCGCGCTGAAGCGCTCGGCCTCGAAGCCCACGTCGTTACGCGACAGCAGCCGCGCACTGCGGTAGAAGGCGGTGTCTTCCACTGCCTTGGCGGCGCTGGGTGCGGTCAGTTGCTGGAACCGTACGCAGGCATGGCGCAGGTGCTTGCGCGGCCGGCCCGGTGGTAGGCCGCGCCAGGGCTGGCCGCCCAGCCATCGTTCGAGCTGTTCGAGCAGTGGCCAGTCCGCCTCGCCAAGGTCCTGGCGGGCAGCGGCCAAGGCCTGCTGGAAGAACGCTTCGTCCTCGGCTGGGCGGCCGCAGGCGTTGAAGTAGGTGCGGTACACCGGGTAATGCGCGACCAGCGCCTGCAAGGCCCGGCGGATGGCGCCAAGGGTCAGGTCACGGGTCATCAGGTCGTCGCGGGCCACCTGCAGCAACGCCTGCGCCACCGATTCGCAGTCACCGGCCAGGCTGGCGTTAAGCACCAGGTGGCGGGCCAGGCGCACCTCCTCGGCGAAGTCCGGGCGTTCGCTGACGTTGGCCCAGAGCTCGGTCAACGGCGCTTCGCCCGCCGGGTCGTGTTGCAGCAGCGAAACCTGGTTCATGAACTCGTAGCCGGTGGTGCCGTCGGTGAGCCAGTCGCGGTGCAGGTGTTCATTGGCCCCGAGAATCTTCTCCACGTAGATCGGGAAGTGCTCCAGCGCTGCATGCATGGGCCGCCGGGCCAGCAGGCCATCGACCCTTCGGCGCAGTTTGCGGCAATAGCCGCGCGGGTCGGCCAGGCCGTCGATATGGTCGATGCGCAGGCCGTCCACCAGGCCGCGTTCGATCAGTTCGAACAGCTTGGCGTGGGTGGCTTCGAACACCACGGCGCGCTCGACCCGCAGGCCGCCCAGCTCGTTGATGTCGAAGAAGCGCCGCCAGTTGATGTCGTCGGCGGCGGTGCGCCAGCTGGCCAGGCGGTAGGTCTGGCGTTCGAGCAGCAGGTGCAGGCGCTTGAAACCGGCCTCGCTGCGGCTATCGAAAGCGAGCAGGGCCGTGTCGAGGTCGGCGCCGTCTTTTACCAGGCGCGCCAGTTCAGCCTGCAAGGGCAGGGCAGCGGCCAGCGGTTGGGCGCTGTCGTGCAGGGCAGTGAAATGCGCGGCCAACGCCTGCAAGGCAGGTTCGGGGCTTTGCGCGAGGATCCAGCCGTAGTCGATCGGGCAGATGGGGAACCGGTGTTCGTAGTGGGCAATCTGCAGCACACCGTGGTGCTTGTCGAAGGTCAGCGGCATATCGCCTTGCTTCAAGGCCGCGCCGTAATCGCTGCCCAGGAAGGGCAGCAGCAACTGGCCGGCCAGCAGCGGGTCGCTGGAGTGCCACTGGATATCGAAGAACGCCGCATACGGGCTGCGCCGGCCCCAGGCCAGCAGGCTTTGCCACCACGGGTTATCGGCGCCGCCCACGGCCATGTGGTTGGACACCGTGTCGAGGATCAGCCCCATGCCGTGCTGGCGCAGTGCGGCCACCAGGCGCTCCAGTGCAGCCTCACCGCCCAGCTCCGGGTTGACCTGGGTCGGGTCGACCACGTCGTAACCGTGGCGGGAGCCGGCGCGGGCCTTGAGAATCGGCGAGGCATACAGGTGGCTGATGCCTAACTGGGCAAAATACGGCACCAGCGGCACGGCGTGATCAAGGGTGAAGTCGCTGTGAAATTGCAGGCGCAGGGTCGCGGTCAAGGGCTTCATCGGTCACGCTCCCAGGCTTGTTCACGGGCCTGGGCCAGCAGCTCCAGGCGCCGTGCGGCGTCTTCGTCGTCGAGCAGTTCGTGCACCGGCAGGGCGAAGCGCCGGCGCCAATTGGGGTGCCCTTCGGTGGTGCCGGGCAGGTTGGGTTGTTCGTCGCAGCCCAGCAGGTCTTCAAGTGGCACCAGCACCAGCGGGGCGCGGGTATGGCCGACGTAGCGCAGAGCGGCGTCGATCACCGCGTCGTTGTCGGGCAAGGGGCCGTAGTTGGCCTCCAGGGTGCGGCGCAGGCCGTCGTGTTCTTGCTGGCGCTCCTGGCGCCAATGGAGTTCGGTGGCGGCGTCGATCAACTGCAGGCGATGGCTCCAGTCGATGTCGCGGTTCTGCAGCCAGCCGGCCAGCGGGGCCAGGTCGTGGGTGCCGGTGGTGGCCAGGGCGCTGTCCGGCCAGTCGAGAATGGGCCTGAAGTGGCCGGGTTGGGTCTGCTCGAAGGGCAGCACACGCATGCCCAGCACGGCCTTGTCGGCCAAGTGTTCGCGCAGGCCTTCGGGCACGGTGCCGAGGTCTTCGCCGAGGATGATCGCCTGGTGGCGCACCGACTCCAGCGCCAGCAGGCGCAGCAGGTCTTCGAGGGGGTAGTTCAGGTATGCGCCCTCGCTGGGCTTGGCGCCCCGGGGGATCAGCCACAGCCGACGCAGGCCCATGACGTGGTCGATGCGCAGGCCACCGGCATGGGCCATGTTGGCCCGTAGCATCTCGATAAAGGCGCGGTAGCCATTGCGCTTGAGGCCTTCGGGGGAGAACGCGCAAATGCCCCAGTCCTGCCCTGAGCGGTTGAGAATGTCGGGCGGCGCGCCGACCTTGAGGTTGGCCAGCAACTCGTCCTGGCGGCTCCAGGCCTGGCTGCCGGCACCGTCGGCGCCTACCGCCAGGTCGGCGATCAGGCCGACGGCCATGCCATTGCCACGGGCGGCCTCCTGGGCTCGTTGCAGGCTGCGTTCGGTCAGCCATTGGCAGAAGGCGTGGAACTCGACCTTGGCCGGGTAGGCATTGGCGAAGGCTTCGACCTCGGCGTGGTAGGGGTCGTGCCAGGCACTGGGCCACTTGCGCCAGTCGGCGCCCAGGCCATGCTCCACCGCTTGTGCCTGCAGCACCTCGAAGCGGCAGTGGTGCTCCAGGGCTTGGCCGGCGGCTTCGCGGTAGCTGTCGAAGTCCTTGCGCAGCGGGTGATCGCCCTGGCTGAAGTCCTGGTACAGCGCTTCGAGCAGGCGCAGGCGGGCACTGGCAGCGCGGGGCCAGTCGACCAGCGGGCGTTGCTCCAGGTCTTCGAGCTGCTGCTCCAGCCCGCAGGCTTCGATGGCCATGCGCACGGCGCGCTCGCCAAACAGCGCGGCCGGGCTGGCATAAAGGCTGTTGAGCAGCAGGCGGCTGGAGGGCGAGTAGGGGCTGTAGTGCTGCTGGTCGATGGACGACAGGGCGTGGATCGGGCTGATGGCCAAGGCGTCGGCACCGCGCTCGGCGGCCGTCCGCGCCAGTTGCTCCAGCGCCAGGCAGTCGCCGTAGCCGCCATCGCCACTGCGGCGCAGGCTGTACAGCTGCACGGCCAGGCCCCAGCAGCGCGGCGGCGGTTGCGACACGCTGTCTTCAAGGCTGTAGCAGCGCGACGGCGCCACGGCCACGGTGAAGGTGCGGCCGTCGATTTCCAGGGTGTGGTAGCCCAAGGGCAGTTCGCCGGGCAGGCCAGCCTGGCTGTCCAGGGCCAGGCTGCGCTGGCTGTGGTCTTCCAAGGTGCAACGCACCGCGCTGCCTGCGCTGAAGTAGCGGTGCAGGGGCAGCGGTTGGCCCAGCTCGACGGTCAGCAAGGGCGGCAGGTGCTCGCTGTCCTCGGCGGCCTCCACAGCGCGCAGGCTGGCCTGGATGGCGGTCTCGTCGGCGGCGGGGTGGCCCAAACCTTCGAGGACGTTGCGCAGTACGGCGTCACTGACTTGCTGCGACCGGGCGTTGGCATCGATCCAGTCACGGCTGAGCCCGACGCGGGCCGCCAGACGGTGCAGGGCGGTTTCGCTCATGGGCGCTCCTGGCCAGGGGGAATCAGGCTGACCACGCAGCTGTACGCGGCCAGATGGGTATCGGGGTGGCGGTTGTCACTGCTGTCGAACAGCCGTGTTGCGGCAGGGGGTAGTTCAACGGCTTGGGGGCTGGCGGCCAGGTTCAAGTCGATGCGCAAGGTGTTGCCATCGCCCAGCCGCCAGCGTGCGCTGAGCGCTTTGTCGCCGTGCACGTCGGCGCCCAGCGCACGGCTGCCAGGCAGGTGCGGGATGACATGGCGACGGCGCAGGTCGAGCAACTGCTGATAGAGGCCGTGCCAGCCGGCAATGACCTCGTTGTGTTGCGGGCGTGATGACTCGAATGTCTGCTCGGCGTTGGGGTCGGGAATGCGCTCACGCTGCGCGGGGTCGGCAAATGCGGTGAAGTGGGCGAATTCGCCGCGTCGGCCTTCGCGCACGGCATCGGCCAGTTCATCGTGGAAGTCGGTGAAGAACAGGAACGGGCGACAACTGCCGTCATCGTCGCCCATGAACAGCAGTGGGATCATTGGCGCCAGCAGCAGCAGGCCCGTGGCCGCACGCAGGGCTGGCGGCGGGCACAGGCGGGTCAGGCGTTCACCCAGGGCGCGGTTGCCGATCTGGTCGTGGTTCTGCAAGAACAGCACGAACGCGCTCGGCGCCAGGTGCCCGCTGGGTTCACCGCGCGGCTCGCCATGGCGGTTGGCCTGGCCTTGGAACACGAAGCCTTCCGACAGGCAGCGGGCCAACTGGTCGATGGGGCGCTGTTTGTAGTCGGCGTAATAGCCTTCGGTTTCGCCGGTCAGCAGCACGTGCAGGGCGTTGTGGCCGTCGTCATTCCACTGCGCGTCGAAACCTTGCTCCAGCAAAAAGGCCTGGTTGTGCTCGTTCTCCAGCACCAGCCACACATGCCGGCCAGGCTCCACCGCAGCGCGTACCCGTTGCGCCAGCTCGACGAGAAAGTCCGGCTGGTCGATGGCGTGCACCGCATCCAGGCGCAGGCCATCGCAGCGGTAGTCGCACAGCCACATCAGGGCGTTCTGGATGAAGAACTCGCGCACCTCGGCACGGCGGAAGTCGATGGCCGCGCCCCACGGCGTCTGCTGGTCTTCGCGGAAAAACGGGCTGGCGTACTGGTGCAGGTAGTTGCCGTCTGGGCCGAAGTGGTTGTAGACCACGTCCACCAGCACCATCAACCCTTCGCCATGGGCCTTGTCGACCAGCGCGCACAACTGCTGCGGGCTGCCATAGGTATTCTGCGGCGCGAACGGCAGCACGCCGTCGTACCCCCAGTTGCGTTCACCCGGAAACTGCCCAAGCGGCATCAATTCGACAGCACTGATGCCGATGTCGGCCAGGCGTGGCAGTTGCCGGGCAACCCCGGCATAGCCGCCCAGCACACCGACGTGCAATTCCTGAATGACCGCTTCGTGCCACGGGCGGCCCTGCCAGGGGTGTTGCCAGTCATAGCTGGCCACATCCACCAGTTCGCTCGGCCCCTGCACGCCCTCGGGCTGGTAGCGCGACGCGGGGTCCGCTACCTGCAATTTGCCGTCGATTCGATAGTGATAGCGATCGCCGGCCTGGCACGGGGCTGTGCCGGTGTACCAGCCATCATTGTCGGGCAGCAGCTCGACCGGCGGCTGCTGCTCGATTTCCACGCTCACGCTGCGCGCATCCGGCGCCCAGAGGGCGAAGCGCGCCGACGTGGCGTCCAACAACTGTGCGCCATGCCTGTGCATCTTCGATTCTCCGCTCAGTTGTGGCTGAACTGTGCCTGCTTGACCAAGTCCTCATAGAGGCGAGCGTAGGGTTCCACCGCCTGGCACCAGTTGAACGGCTGGGTCATCGACAGGCAGCGCATGGCGTTGAGCAGGTCTTTCTTGCCGTACACATAGAAGGCGCGGCTCAGCGCTTCGCGGTAGCTCTCGACGGTCGATTCGTTGAACAGGAAACCCGTCACCCCACACTCGATGGTATCGGCCAGGCCGCCGGTGTTGCGCGCCACCGGCAGTGAACCGAAGCGCTGCGCGTACATCTGGCTCAGGCCGCACGGTTCATAGCGCGACGGCATCAGCAGGAAGTCGCTGCCGGCGAACATGCGCCGCGCGTCGGTCTCGTTGAAACCGATGCGCACGCCGATACGGCCCGGGTGGCGCAGCGCCAGTTCGCGCATGGCCTGTTCTTCTTCCGGCTCGCCACGGCCGATGATCGCGATCTGCCCGCCTTGCTCGACGATGTAGTCGGCCACGCCCAGGGTCAGGTCGAGGCCTTTCTGGTAGACCAGGCGCGAGACCACGGCAAACAGCGGGCCCTCGGAGGGTTCGAGCTCGAACAGCTGGCGCACGGCTTCGGCGTTGCGCGCCTTGCCGTCCCAGTCATTGATGCTGAAGTTGTGTTGCAGGTGCTTGTCGGTGGCCGAATCCCAGCTTTCGTCGATGCCGTTGGGGATGCCGCCCAGCAGGCCTTGCTGGGCCTTGGCCGCAAGGAAACCGTCCAAACCGCAGCCAAACTCGGGGGTGGTGATTTCCCGGGCATAGGTAGCGCTGACCGTGGTGATGTGGCTGGAGTAGGCCAGGCCGGCCTTGAGGAACGACAGCTTGCCGTAGAACTCCATACCTTCCTGCTGCATGGCATGCTCGGGGATTGCCAGCTCCGGGCTGCAGCCACGGCTGTAGACGCCCTGGTAGGCCAGGTTGTGGATGGTGAACAGGGTCGGCGTGTTCAGCCCGCGCCAGTGCATGTAGGCCGGGGCCAGGCCTGCAGGCCAGTCGTGGGCGTGCACCACTTCGGGCTTCCAGTGGATCATGCCTTCGCCGGCGGCAATCTCGGCGGCAGCCAGGCCCAGGCGGGCGAAGCGGATATGGTTGTCGGGCCAGTCGCGGCCATTGTTGGCACCATAGGGAGTGCCGTCGCGCTCGTACAGCTCGGGGCAGATCAACACATAGATCACCAGGCCATCGGCCAGGTCCATACGGCCGATCTTGCACGGCGGCAGTGCGGCGTGGCCGCCCAGTTCGCCGACGACGTGAATCGGGTTGTCGCTCTCCATCACCTGGCGGTAGCCGGGGATCAGCACGCGTACATCGTGCAGGTGCGCCAAGGCGCGGGGCAGGGCGGCGGAGACGTCGCCCAGGCCGCCGGTCTTGATCAGGTCGGCGATTTCCGAGGTGACGAACAGGATCTTGCGTTTGTTCGGGTTGTGCTGGCGCTGTGCGCCGGGTGCCTTGCCTGTCGTGGCGAATTCCGGGGTAAGCGGCTCGCGGTTGTCCGGTTTGAATGAATCTACGTGAGGCTCGACAGCGGCACTGATCATACTTCTCTCCGTCCCTATGCTTGGCCGGGTGCTGGCACCCGCGGCGTTATCTCGTGTTGGTTCTCTCTGGTTCAAATCCGTGTAGTGCTATCCATGCCCCTGAGTCGTGCGCGCAGGCACAGCGCGATCAGCATTCCGGCCGAAGGCGATTGGACTGAATGGGGTTGGTGGGCCGAAGCGGGGGAGGTCCCTTTGCATTTGGCCTACTTAGTTCCTGACCCACCGCCGTTTGTGAAAGTTCGACTTTTTTACGTCACTCTTCCTATGAGCAAATGGCGGGCCGAAAGCTGAGTGTAGGAGAGAAGAAGTAAAAAAGGTGACCCACTGGTCACTTTCGTTATGGCCGGTTTAGACGCAAACGTTGGCGTCTGTGACCAGATGTGAACGGGGTGCTCGAGGGTAGGGCACAGGGTTT
>NZ_JANIAG010000201.1:0-8940 GCF_028682155.1 Pseudomonas sp. 39004 | reverse complement strand
GCCTTTCGGCAAGCCGGTGGAGCCTGAGGTGTAGATCACGTAAGCCAGATGACGCGGGGTCAACGCAGAAACTACGGGGTTGCTGGAAGGCTGCGCATTCCAGGTTGGCTGGTCCAGATCAATAAGCTGGGCCGCCTCCGGTACGCGGCGCGTAGCGCTATGCACGAGCACCGCCACCGGCGCGCTGTCGCTCAGCATGTGGCGCACGCGTTCGGTCGGGTAATCCGGGTCCACAGGCACATAAGCGCCGCCTGCCTTGAGGATGGCCAGCAGGCCGACCACCATCGACAGACCACGTTCGACGCAGATCGCCACCCGATCATCAGGCTTCACGCCCAACGCGATCAGGTGATGCGCCAGGCGGTTGGCCTGTTCATTCAACTCGCGGTAGCTGAGCGAGCCTTCCTCGGCCCGCACTGCAACCGCATCTGGCGTGCGCACCACCTGCGCCTCGATCAGCCCGTGCAGGGTCTGCTCAAGCTCGTAAGCCACCGCCGTGTCATTGAAGCCCTGCAGCAACCGCTTGCGCTCAGCGGCATCGGGCAACCCGGTATGGGCCGGGATGGCCCGATCACTTTCAGCGAAGGTCCACAGTAACTGTTCGAGATACCCCGCATAACGCTCGATGGTGGCCCGCTCGAACAGGGCTGTCGCGTAGACGATACCGCCAGCAAAGCCATCACCAGACTCGCCCAGGCTCAGGCTCAGGTCGAACTTGGCAATGCATGCCGACCCACCCACTGCGCTCACCGTCAGGTCGGCCAACTGCAGCGCCTGCCGCTCCGGGCTGGCCTCCCAGTCCAGGGTGGCCTGGTAGAGCGGCGTATGCGCCAGGCTGCGGCGTGGGCGCAACAGCTCGACCACCTGCTCGAACGGCAGGTCCTGGTGCGCCTGCCCGGCCAGCACCACGGCCTTGACCCTGGCCAGCAACGTGGCGACATCCGGTGCATCCGAAGTCTGCACGCGCAACGCCATGGCGTTCACGAACATGCCGACCAGGCCATCCACTTCCGCTTGCCTGCGGTTGGCCACGGGCGAGCCGATCACCACTTCGTCCTGGCCAGCCAGCCGGCTCAACAGCACCGCCCAGGCCGCCATGAACAGCATGTAAGGCGTCACGCCATGACGCCGGCACAGCGCTTTCAGGTCGCGGCTCAAGCGCGGCTCCAGGCACACCGCGACGCTGTCACCGGCATATTGCTGGCGCTCGGGCCGTGGGTGGTCCCAAGGCAGGCTGATCAGCGCCGGTGCCCCGGCCAACTGGCTGACCCAGTAATCGGCCTGCTGGCGCAGCGCATCGCCGCTCAGCCAGCGCCGCTGCCACAGGGCATAGTCGATGTACTGCACAGGCAAGGCTGGCAACGGGTCGTCGCCACCGCTGCCGAAGGCTTGGTACAGCGCGCCAAGCTCGCGTACCAACACCGCCAGCGACCAGCCATCGGCCACCAGGTGATGCAAGGTCAGCAACAGCACATGGTGGTCCGGGGCGATCTGCAGCATGCGCGCCCGCACCGGCAAGTCCCTGGCCAGGGCGAAGGGTCGGCCGGCCTCCTCGCGAATCAGCGCTGCCAGCGCTAGCTCATCCAGCCCATTGCAGATTTCCCAGCCAAGCTGGAAGCCATCGCTGCCGCTGGCCAATACCACCTGCGGCTCGCCGTCCCGCTCCACAAAATGGCTGCGCAAACTCTCATGGCGCTCGACCAGGCGCCGCAAGGCCCGCTCCAGCGCCGCGCAGTCGAGGCGGCCCTGCAAGCGCAGGGCCAGCGGAATGTGATAGGCCGCACTGGCCTCCTCCATCTGCGCCAAAAACCACAGCCGCTGCTGGGCGAACGACAGCGGCAAGGCACCCTGGCGTGGGCCCGGCTGGATAGCCGGCAACGCATTGCCGTCATGGGCAAGGCGCGCCGCAACCGCCGCCAGGCTGTCATCGGCGAACAGATCACCCAGGGCCAGCTCAAGGCCCAGGCGTTGGCGAACCTGGGCCACCATGCGCATCGCCAGCAACGAATGGCCCCCCAATTCGAAGAAGCGGTCCTGACGCCCGACGCTCTGCAGTTGCAGCAGTTCGCCCCACAGCGTGGCCAACGCCTGCTCGCGCTCGCCTTCGGGCGCCTCGTAAGCCGTCAGCGCAAGGTCCTGGGGCCCCGGCGCCGGCAAGGCCTGGCGATCGACCTTGCCGTTGTTGTTCAGCGGCATCCGTGGCAGCGCGACAAAGGCGCTCGGCACCATGTATTCCGGCAAGCGGCCACGCAGGAACGCGCGCAGCTCTGTGGCCTGCAGCGCTGCCTCGATCCGGGTGAACCAGGCCACCAGCCGCAGCGGCCCCTGTTCGCCAGGCACGGCCATCACCACCACCTCGCCAACCCCCGGTGCCAAGGCCAACTGCTGCTCGATTTCACCCAGCTCGATCCGGTAGCCGCGGATCTTGACCTGGTCGTCATTGCGCCCCAGGCACTCCAGTTGGCCGTCCGGCTGCCAGCGCACCAGGTCTCCGGTGCGGTACAGCCTGGCACCGGGTTGCTGGCTGAACGGGTCATCGATGAAACGTTGCGCCGTCAGTTCCGGGCGATTCAGGTAGCCCAGGGCCACACCGTCACCGCCGATGTACAGCTCACCGACCACCCCCTGCGGCACGGGTTGCTGCCAGGCGTCCAGCACATACACCTGGGTGTTGCCGATAGGCCGGCCAATCGGCACCTGAGGCGCGTTCGGCGCCAGTTCATGCACTTCGAAAGTGACCGCGAAGGTGGTGGTTTCGGTCGGCCCGTAGCCATTGACCAGGCGCAACCCAGGCGCCTTCTGCAGCAGCGTACGGAAGGCTGCGGGCTCTGCACGCTCACCGCCGCTGATCAACACGCGCAGCAGCGCCAAGGCCTCGGGGATCAGTTGCACGTACTGGTTGAACAGCGCCGTGGTCAGGAACAGTACGGTGATGCCTTGGTCCACCAGCGCCGCCGCGAAACGCTGCGGGTCGACCAGCGTGTGGTGATCGATCACCCGCACCTGCCCGCCGTTGAGCAGTGCGCCCCAGACCTCCAGGGTGCTGGCATCGAACGCCGGGTTGGAGGCGAAGGCGATACGGTCGCCCGCCGTCAGTTCGGCAAAGCTGTCGTTCAGCACCAGCCGCGCGATGCCCCGGTGCGTGACGCAAACGCCCTTGGGTGTGCCGGTGGTACCGGAGGTGTACATCACGTAGGCCGTGCTCCCGCCATCCTGGGCCAGCCCAGGGTTGTGGCCGGGCTGGTCGTCGAGTGACAGTTGGTCGAGGTTCACACGCCGCACCGCAAGATCGACTGGCGTAGCGGCAAGCGTCAGCACTGCGGCGGCCTGGCAGTCCTCGACCATGAACGCCTGGCGATCGGCGGGGGCATGGATGTCCAACGGTACATAGACCGCACCACACTTGAGCACTGCCAGTTGCGCCACCAGCAGTTGCAACGAGCGCGGCAACAACACCGCAACGCAGGCGCCCGGCGCCACACCGGTGCCCATCAGGTAATGCGCCAGGCGGTTGGCGCGCTCGTTGAGCGTGGCGTAGTCCACGGCCTGGTCGCCATGCGCCGCCGCGAGTGCCAGCGGGTGGCGGGCCACGCGCTGCTCGAACAGGCGCTGCACCGCACATTCGCGAGGGTAGTCGCGCTGGGTGGCATTGAAGCCATTCAGCAAGGCCTGGCGTTCTGCGTCGCCAACCAGCTGCACCTGCGACAGTGGCTGTTGATCGTTATCGATCATGGCCCACATCAACGTTTCGAAGTAGCCCACATAGCGCCGCACGGTGGCTTCGTCGAACAGCGAAGTGGCGTAGTCGAGGCTGCCACGCAAGTTGTCGCCATGCTCGCCAAGGTTCAGCGTCAGGTCGAACTTGGCCACCTGGCCAGCCTGGGCCACGGCTTCCAGTTGCAGGCCCGGCAACTGCAAGGCGGCACCCTCGGTGGCCTGCCAGTTCAGGGTGGCCTGGAACAACGGCGTATGGCCCAGGCTGCGCAGCGGGTGGACGATTTCCACCACCTGTTCGAACGGCAAGTCCTGGTGCGCCTGGGCGTCCAGTACACGCGCGCGCACCTGCTCTAGCAGGGCGTGCGCTGTCGGTGCCGTTGCAGTGTCGATGCGCAGGGCCAGGGTATTGACGAACAAACCCACCAAGGGCTCCAGCTCGGCACGGCCGCGGCCCGCCACAGGGCAACCGATCACCACCTCAGCCTGGCCGGACAAGCGCGACAGCACGCCAGCCCAGGCGCTGAGCACGGCCATGTACAGCGTCACCCCATGACGCTGGGCCAGGGTGCGCAGGCCCGCCGCCAGGCGCGGCTCCAGCTGCAGCGGCAGGCTTGCCCCGGCAAAGTCCTGGCGCTCGGGGCGTGGGCGGTCGCTAGGTAGCTTGAGCAGGCTGGGCGCACCGTCCAGGGCCTGGCGCCAGTAATCGGCCTGGCGCTGCAACTGGGCGCCGGCCAGCCAGCGGCGCTGCCACACCGCGTAATCGCCATACTGAATGCCCAATGCCGGCAGTGGTTCATCCCGGCCCTGGCAGATGGCGGTGTACAGCGCGCTCAACTCGTGCGTGAGCACACCCAGCGACCAGCCGTCGGCGACGATATGGTGCACGGTCAAGGCCAACACATGATGCTCGGCGCCCAGGCGCAGCAGACACGCCCGCAGCAACGGCCCGTGGGCCAGGTCGAACGGCGCACTGGCCGCTTCATGCAAGCGGGCTGGCAGGGCATCGGCGCCAATGTCTTCGCGCTGGAACCACTCGCCACCCGCTGTGGCGGCAAACACCACCTCGGCACTGGCATCGCGCGGCACGAAGCGGCTGCGCAAGGTTTCGTGGCGCTCGATGATCCGCAGCAATGCAGTCTCGAGGGCATCGGCGTCCAGTGGCCCGCGCAGGCCCAGGGCCAGCGGCACGTTGTAAGCCTGGTTGCCGCCGTCCATCTGCGCCAGAAACCACAACCGCTGCTGGGCAAACGACATTGGCAGCGGCGCGTCGCGCGGCACCGGGCATATCGCCGGCAGCTCGCTGCGCACGGCCTTGGCCAACACGTCGGCGACAGCGGCCAGTTCCGGGTTGGCGAACAGTTCACTCAGGCTCAGCTCGACGCCCAGGCGCACGCGCACTTGGGAGACCATGCGCATGGCCAGCAAGGAATGGCCGCCAAGGCTGAAGAAATGGTCGCGACGGCCGACCCGCTCGACGTGCAGCAGCTCGGCCCACACGTGCGCCAGGGCCTGCTCCAGCTCGCCTTCGGGGGCCTCGTAACCCTGTTCGAACAACGCCGAGCGGTCAGGCTGTGGCAATGCCCGGCGGTCGAGTTTGCCATTGGCGGTCAGCGGCAACGCCTGCAGCGCGACAAACGCCACCGGCACCATGTATTCGGGCAAGTGCGCCTGCAACTGGGCACGCAGGCCTTCGGGGGTGAGCGGCTCGACGTCGGCCTGGGTGGTGAAGTAAGCCACCAGCCGTGGCTGGCCGGGCTGGTCCTCGCGGGCCAGCACCACCGCCTCGTCGATGCCGGCCAAGGCGCTCAGGCGGCTTTCGATTTCGCCCAGTTCGATGCGTACGCCGCGGATCTTGACCTGGTCGTCGTTGCGCCCCAGGTAGTCCAGGGTGCCGTCGGGCAACCAGCGCACCAGGTCGCCCGTGCTGTACATACGCCCACCGGCCGTGGCGACGAAGGGGTCGTCAAGGAAGCGCTCGGCGGTCAATGCCGGGCGGTTCAGGTAGCCCCGGGCGACCCCGGCACCGCCAATGTACAGCTCCCCTGGCACGCCCAGCGCGACAGGTTGCTGATGGGCGTCGAGGACATACAGGCGCGCGTTGTCGACCGGCCGGCCGATGTGCAGCGCCGCGCCGGGCTCCAACACGCCAGAGCTGGCCACCACGGTGGTTTCAGTGGGGCCGTAGTTGTTGACCACGGCAAAGCGCTGGGTGCGGTTGAACTGGCGCAGGCGGTCGCCGCCGATCAACAGAGTGCGCAAAGTCGGGTGTTCGAGCTGGTGATTGAAGGCGTATTCGGCCACCGGCGTGGGCAGGAAACTGACGTCCAGCGGTTGTGCCTGCCACCAGGCGAGCATGGCGTCGAGGTCTTCGTTGCCCTGGGATGCTGGCGCCAGGTGCAACGTGGCCCCGGCACACAACGCCGGCCAGACTTCCCAGGCCATGGCATCGAAACCAAAGCCGGCCAGGCTAGACGTGTGCCGACCAGGGCACAGGTCGAAGGCGCGGCAATGCCAGTCGACCAGGTTGTTGACTGTGCGGTGCTCGACCATCACCCCCTTGGGCTGGCCGGTCGAACCCGAGGTGTAGATCACATAGGCCAGGTTGCTCGCGTCCAGGCCCGGCACAAAGGGGTTGCTGTCGCAGGCGGGCCAGCCCGGCTGGTCCAGCAGCAGCACCGGCACCTCGACGGGCCCCAGGCGCGCCTGCAATGCCTGTTGCGTCAGTACCACCACCGGGCCGCTGTCGCTGAGCAGGTAGTGCACGCGCTCATCCGGATGGGCCGGGTCTACCGGCACGTAGCCCGCGCCTGCCTTGAGCACAGCCAACAGGCCAACCAGCGTCTCCAGGCTGCGTCGGGCAACCACGGCGACACGGTCATCGGGCCGCACCCCCAGGCCGATCAGGTGCTGCGCAAGCGCATTGGCCTGGCGGTTGAGCGCGGCGTAAGTCAGGCACGCGCCGGCGCAGGTGGCGGCAATGTGGTCAGGGTACTGCTCGGCCAGTTGTGCGATGCGCTGGTGCAGGGCCAACTGCCGTTCGTAGCTGGCCGGGTAATCGTTGAAGGTTTCCAGCAGTTCCTGGCGCTCGCTGTCAGGCAGCATGGCAAGCGCCGTGACCGCTGCCTGAGGGGCCTGCAACAGGCCTTCAAGGACCTGCTGCAAATAGCCGCAGACGCGCTGCGCCGGGACCTCGGCACTGGCCAGCAAGGTCAGGCGAAAGCCCTCACCCAAGTCATCGACGCTCAGGGTCAACGGGTAGTTGGTGGCCTCGGCGGACTCGACGATGTCGATGCCCGCCAGGGCTGCACGGCGTGGTTGGGTAGTGTCCACCGCGCTGTGACGGTAGTTGAGCAAGGCATTGAACAGCGGCGCCGGCGCTGCCACACCGCTGCAACGCTGGGCCAGCGCCAGGGGCGCGTGTTCGTGGCGCATCAATGCACTCAGCCGCTGATGGGTGGCGCGAATGGCCGTTGCCAGGTCCTCGCTGCCCAGGTCCACACGTACTGGCAGGGTGTTGATGAAAATCCCCAACGCCCGGTCAGTGGCTTCGGCCCCTTGCAGGCGCCCCATCAGTACCGTGCCGAACACCACCTGCTCACGGCCGGTCAGCCCCCCCAGCACACGCCCCCAGGCCAGGTGGAACACGCTGGCGACGCTCACCCCCAGGCTGCGCGCCAGGGTGCGCAGTTGCAGGCACAGGGCGAGCGGCAGGTCGAGCGAGTGCTCGTTGTGCACCTCGCCAACGCCCTGCACATCCTGGATGCCATACGCCAGGGTCGATTCATCGATGCCCCCCAGCATGTCGCGGAAGAACGCCTCGTGCTCGGCCTCGCTGATCCCCAGCACGGCCTGCGCCACGTAGTTGCGAAACGGCACCGGCGTGCCCAGGCGCTCGCCCTCGCCCGCCAGAAACGCGATCAGCTCGTGGCGCACCACCTCCAGGGCACTGTGGTCCATGGCGATGTGATGAAACTGCAGGGTGGCACTCAATGCGCCATCGGCCTCTGGGGCCTCACGCAGCAGGCGGATCAGCGGCGCCTGGGTCAAGTCGAGCATGCCGCGTCGGGGGTCGCTGGCGGGCAGTGTCGCCACTTGCAGGTCGGCACGGCGCCACACTACCTGTACCGGTGTTTCCAGCCCTTCCCAGTGCACCGAAGTGCGCAGGATATCGTGGCGGGCGATCACCCCACGCAGAGCCTCGGCGAACGCCTGCAGGCGTGCTTCGCTGGCGAACACGAAACGCGCCTGCATCACGTAAGGGTCGCTGTCGGTGGCGCTGGCATGGTGGAACAACATGCCCTGCTGCAAGGGTGCCAGCGGGTAGATGTCCTGCACATTGGCCGCGCCGCCGGGGATGCAGGCAACGATGCCATCGAGGGTGTCCTGGTCGAGGTCGATCAGGTTGAGCATTTGCGGGGTGATGCGTGTGCAGCCAGGCGCTATCAGGTTTGCCGGCACCTGCACCGCGCCCTGTCTCACGGCCACGTACTCGCCGCGCTCGATCATCGCCACCAGCGCCGGCTTGTGCTCGCGCAGTTGCGCCACCAGCGCGGCGTCGGTCAAGGCCTGGCGGTTGCCCTGGACGGCCAGCTGGCCGTCCTTCAGCGCCAGCTGCACGTTTTTGGCCGTCAGTGTTGCCAGTAGTTGGTTGATGCTCACAGGACGATCTCCATTCTGTCTGTGATGGCTGCGTAGCCTGCCAATGTCGGTTGGTCGAACAGGGCGCGCACATCGGCTTCCAGGCCTTGGTCGCGCAGGCGGGAGGTCAGGGTCACTGCCAGCAGTGAGTGGCCGCCCAGTTCGAAGAAGTTGTCGTGGCGCCCTACCCGCTCCACGCCCAGCAGTTCGGCCCAGATCGCGGCCAGCAGCGTTTCGGTTTCGCCTTCGGGGGCTTGGTATTCGCGATTTTGCAGGGCTTCGGCGTCTGGCAGCGGCAAGGCCTTGCGGTCGAGCTTGCCGTTGGGGCTTAGCGGTAGCGCCGGCAGGTGCATGAACAGCGCGGGCACCATGAACGCCGGCAAGTGGGCCAGCAGTGCGCTGCGCAGGGCTTCCACGGCCTGTTGCTCGCCGGTGTAGTACGCCACCAGACGCTGGTCGCGGGCGATAACGACCGCTTCCTTGACGCCGTCGATGGCGGTCAGGCCGGCCTGGATTTCACCCAGCTCGATGCGCAGGCCATGGATCTTCACCTGGTCGTCGTTGCGGCCCAGGTACTCGATGTTG
>NZ_JANIAG010000200.1:0-8952 GCF_028682155.1 Pseudomonas sp. 39004 | reverse complement strand
CGTGTGCTCTTCCGATCTAGCGCGGTGGCGCCAATGGCGGGCGCTTGCGCCTGGCGCCGCAGAGAGGCTGGGCTGCCAACCAGGGCGTGGACAAGGTATTGGCGGCGCTGGAGAAAATTCAGGGCGAGTTCAACAACGGCGGCAAGCAGGTCTCCCTGGCCGACCTGATCGTGCTGGCCGGTACTGCAGCGGTGGAAAAGGCCGCCAAGGATGCCGGTTACACGGGCAGCGTGGGGTTCCGCCCCGGTCGCGTCGACGCGACCCAGGAACAGACCGACGTCGAGTCGTTCGCGGTGCTGGAGCCGCTGGCGGATGGCTTCCGCAACTTCACCAAGGACCGTTACAGCGTCAAGGCCGAGAAGCTGTTGCTGGACAAGGCGCAACTGCTGACCCTCACCGCCCCCGAGCTGACCGCGCTGATCGGTGGCCTGCGCGTACTGGGCGCCAACCAGGGTGGCAGCAAGGACGGCGTGTTCACCGACCGGCCCGGCACCCTGAGCAACGACTTCTTCCGCAACCTGCTGGACATGGGCGTGGAGTGGAAGCCGACCTCGGCCGACAACGAAGCCTTCGAAGGCCGTGACCGCAAGACCGGGCAGGTGAAATGGACCGGCAGCCGCGTCGACCTGGTGTTCGGCTCGCATGCCCAGTTGCGCGCGCTGAGCGAGGTGTACGGCAGCAGCGATGGGCAGGCCAAGTTCGTCAAGGACTTCGTTGCTGCCTGGGTAAAAGTGATGGAGCTTGATCGCTTTGATCTGAAGTAACGTCATCAGTCCTTGGGGCGCTGTGCGCCCCATTCGCGGCGCAAGGCCGCTCCCACAGGGTGTGGGGGCGGCCTTTTGTCGCAAATGGCCGGCAAAGCAGCCCCGGCCATCCCGCCAATTCCAGGTCGGATAGATACAAAAGCGTCCTCGTTCGTTCTGTTGCAATGCTTCTCAGGCGGCCGGCCTGAACAGCGTGCTCACAACGACAAGGAACCCGACCATGCAAATGCCAAAGACCCTGAAGATCCGTAACGGCGAAAAGGTCAAAGCGACTTTCTCCGCGCAGGAATACGCAGCCCGCCACGCCCGTCTGCGGGCCTACATGGCCGAGCAGGACATCGAGGCGGCGATCTTCACCTCGTACCACAACGTCAATTACTACAGCGACTTCCTCTATTGCTCGTTCGGCCGCCCGTACGCGCTGGTCGTGACCCAGGACAAGGTCGTCTCGATCAGCGCCAATATCGATGGCGGCCAACCTTGGCGGCGCACGGTCGGCACCGACAACATCGTCTACACCGACTGGCAACGCGACAACTACTTCGTCGCCATCCAGCAGGCGCTGCCGCTGGCCTCGCGCATCGGCGTGGAGTACGACCACCTCAACCTGCAAAACCATGGCAAGCTCGCTGCCTGCTACCCCAAGGCCGAGCTGCTGGACATCGGCGCCCCGTGCATGCGCATGCGCATGATCAAGTCCGCCGAAGAGCAGGCGTTGATCCGCCACGGTGCCCAGGTGGCCGATATCGGCGGCGCTGCGGTGGTCGAGGCCCTGCGTGAGCATGTGCCAGAGTACGAAGTGGCCTTGCATGCTACCCAGGCCATGGTGCGTGAAATCGCCAAACGCTTCCCCGACGGTGAACTGATGGATACCTGGACCTGGTTCCAGTCCGGGCTCAACACCGATGGCGCACATAACCCGGTTACCAGCCGCAAGGTCGGCAAGGGCGAGATCCTCAGCCTCAACTGCTTCCCGATGATCGCCGGCTATTACACGGCGCTTGAACGCACCCTGTTCCTTGACCATTGCCCGGATGATCACCTGCGCCTGTGGCAGGCCAACGTCGAGGTGCACGAAGCAGGGCTGAAACTGGTGCGCCCGGGCATGCGCTGCAGCGACATTGCCCGTGAGCTGAACGAGATCTTCCTGCGTCACGACCTGCTGCAGTACCGCACGTTCGGCTATGGCCATTCGTTCGGCACCCTCAGCCACTACTACGGCCGCGAGGCGGGGCTCGAGCTGCGCGAAGACATCGACACCGTGCTGGAGCCCGGCATGGTGGTGTCGATCGAGCCGATGATCATGCTGCCCGAGGGTCGGCCGGGTGCTGGCGGCTACCGCGAGCATGACATCCTGATCGTCAACGACAACGGTGCCGAGAACATCACGCGCTTCCCGTATGGCCCGGAGCACAACATCATTCGCAAATAACGCCCGCTGCCGGCCTTTTGGGGCGGGGGTTGCCCCGCAAAGAGGCCGGCACGCACACCACAATAATTACTGAATGACCATTAGACCCTGCCTCCAATTAGAAGAATCAGAGGGTACCCGTCATGTCCAGCACCACCCTGAACGCTTCCACTCTCGGCGGCTCCGTGCCCAGCGCCGAACGCCAGGCCTTGCGCAAGGCCGCGCGCGCCAGTTTCATGGGCAACTTCGTCGAATGGTTCGACTACGCCGCCTACGGCTACCTTGCAACCATCATTGCCGCGACGTTTTTCCCGCAAACCGACAAGACCAGCGGTTTGCTGGCAACCTTCGCGGTGTTTGCCCTGTCGTTTCTCGTTCGCCCGTTGGGCGGTGTGGTCTGGGGCCATTTCGGCGACCGCCACGGGCGGCGAAACGCGCTGTCGTTGTCGATCCTGATCATGTCGATTTCGACCTTCTGCATCGGGCTGCTGCCCGGCTACG
This sequence comes from Pseudomonas sp. 39004, assembly GCF_028682155.1. NCBI lineage: Bacteria > Pseudomonadati > Pseudomonadota > Gammaproteobacteria > Pseudomonadales > Pseudomonadaceae > Pseudomonas > Pseudomonas sp. 39004. Next base: position 6,276 of record NZ_JANIAG010000200.1, on the reverse strand, counting down.
CGCAAATCGGCGTGTGGGCGCCGTGCCTGCTGTTGCTGATTCGCCTGGTACAGGGCTTTTCGGCCTCGGGCGAGTATGCGGGGGCGTCGGCGTTTCTGGCTGAGTACGCACCGCAGGGCCGGCGCGGGCTGTACACCAGCATCGTACCGGCCAGTACGGCGGCGGGGTTGTTGTTCGGCGCGGCGTTCGTGGCGGTGCTGCATGAGGTGCTTAGCAGCGAAGACCTGCACAGCTGGGGCTGGCGGCTGCCGTTTCTGCTCGCGGCACCCTTCGGCCTGGTAGGCCGATATATCCGCATGAGCCTGCAGGACACCCCCAAGTTTCTGGAGATGGAGCAGCGCCTGGAGAACAAGGCCTGCATGGCCCCGGCGCCGATCCGTGAGCTGCTGACCGCGCACCGCCGCAGCCTGGTCATCGGTATCGGCGTCACCTGCCTTAACGCGGTCGCGTTCTACCTGCTGCTCAGCTACATGCCCACGTACCTGTCCACCGAGCTGGGCATGGGCGAGCGGGATGCCTTCATCGCCTCGACCGTCTCCCTGGCCACCTACATCGGCCTGATCTTCCTGATGGGGCGGCTGTCTGACCATTTCGGCCGCAAGACCATGCTGGTGATCGCCTCGCTGTTGTTTCTGGGGCTTACCGTGCCGCTGTTCACCTTGCTCGATGGGCAGCCACTGCTGGTGATCCTGGCCATCCAGATCCTCTTCGGTGCGATGCTGGCGATGAACGACGGTACCTTGCCGTGCCTGTTGGCGGAGATCTTCCCGACCCGGGTACGCTTCAGCGGCTTTGCCCTGAGCTTCAATGTGGCCAATGCCTTGTTTGGCGGGACGGCGCCGTTCATTGCCACCTGGTTGATACAGGTGACCGGCAGCAAGCTGGCGCCGGCCGGGTACCTGCTGGCGGCGGCACTGGTGGCGCTGGTGGCGATGTTGATGTGCCGGGAGACGGCGCATGCGGCCTTGAAAGACTAGCGGGCTTTGCCGGCCGCTTCGCGGGGTTACCGGCGAAGCGGCATCCCCTCACTCAGTGCAACGAAGCCTGGCGCCGCTCCCCCAACGGCGACAGCCCAAAGAAGCGGCTGTAGCTCTTGGAGAAATGCGCCGGCGAGCTGAAGCCGCACGCCAGCGCCACCTCACGTACCTGCACATCGCTGCGCAGCAGCAGCTCCCGCGCGCGCGACAGCCGCAACTCCAGGTAGTACTGGCTGGGTGTACGCTGCAGGTATTTATGGAACAACCGCTCCAACTGGCGCACGGTCACTTCGTTGAGGCTGGCCAGCTCCTCCAGCCCCAGGGGTTCTTCCAGGTTGGCCTCCATGATCGCCACCACCTGGCTCAGCTTGGGCTGGGCGCTGCCGAGCAACGTGCGCAGCGGCACCCGCTGGCGCTCGCGCTCGCCACGCACCCGGTCGCACAGCAGCAGCTCGGCCGCCTTGGCGGCGATGCCCTGGCCACCTTCCTCACGGGCCACCAGTTGCAGCATCATGTCCATGGCCGCCACACCGCCCGAGCAGGTATAGCGGTCGCGGTCCAGCTCGAACAGCTGGCCGGAAATGACGATACCGGGGAACTGCTCCTGCAAGGTCTGCATGTCTTCCCAGTGGATGGTACAGCGGTAGCCTTTGAGCAGCTCGGCCTTGGCCAGCAGGTAGCTGCCGGTGCAGATGCCGCCCAGCGGCAGGCGTTGACGGGCCAGTTGGCGTAGCCAGTCGATCAGTGGCCGGGTGCCACGGCTGCGGTCGATCGGGTTGGCACCGACCACCAGCAGAGCGTCCAGCGCCGGGGCGTTGTCGATACAATGGTCAGGCAGCACGCGCATGCCGTTGCTGGCCATTACCGGCTCGTGGCTGGCGGCGATCAGCACAGTGCGAAACATCGGGCGGCGGGCGGCCAGGTTGGCCATGCGCAGGGTCTCCACCGCCGACGCCAGGCCGATGGTGGTGAAGTTGGGCAGGATCAGAAAGCCGAAGGTCTTGACGGTGCAGGGTGATACGGGTGCAGTAGCGGGGTGGACCATTGCGATCTTCCTGTGCAAGCTGAGGCATAGTTGGTCAGGGGCAGTGAAAAATCCAAGCCTCGCGTGTTTCTTGTTGTTATGGGTCGTTGCCGGGTCGATCTTACACCCCCGGCGCAGCGGCCAGGAATGGCTCCGCCGGCTGGCGGCTGCCAACAGTGATTGCCCATAGAAGGTGAACGTTCAGTGAACCCCGAATCCATGCTGGCGGCATTGCCAGGTTTCGCCATGACACCCGCGTCGATCGAGGTGCTGCCCGATGCCAGGGCCTATCGCACCTGCCTGCTCGAGCGCATCAGGGCGGCGACCCGGCGTATCGTCATCGTCGCGCTGTACCTGCAGGAAGACGAAGCCGGCCAGGAAGTGCTGGATGCCTTGTACCAGGCCAAAGCCGCGCGGCCAGGCCTGGAGATCACCATCGTGGTCGACTGGTTCCGTGCCCGTCGCGGCCTGCTGGGGGGCGGGCGGCAGCCAGGCAACGCTGCTTGGTACCAGGCCCAGCGTCAGCACCATGGCCTGGACATCGTCATCCATGGCGTGCCCGTGCAAACCCGCGAGCTGTTTGGTGTACTGCACCTTAAAGGCAGCATCATCGACGATTGCGTGATCTACACCGGCGCCAGTCTCAACAACGTCTACCTGCACCGTTTCGACCGCTACCGCCTGGATCGCTACCACCTGTTCCACTCACCGGCCCTGGCCGATGCCATGGTCGATCTGGTGCGTCGCCTGCTGCACCACACTGCCACGCCGCGCCTCGACCTGCCGGCACCGCCCTCGACCCGCAGCCTGCGCGGCGACATCCGGCGCTTGCGCGCGCGGCTGCGGCGCATGGCCTATGACGTGCCTGCCAGCGCGGCGGGGCAGGGCCTGCGGGTGATCCCGCTGCTGGGTGTCGGGCGCGGCAACCTGCTCAACCGGGTGCTTTGTGCACTGCTGGGCGCTGCGCGCACGCAAATCGTCATCAGCACGCCGTACTTCAACCCTCCACGGGTATTGATGCGCGAAATCGACCACGCACTCGACCGGGGCGTGCGGGTGGAGCTGATTGTCGGCGATCGTACCGCCAATGACTTCTATATCGCGCCCGGCGAGCCGTTCAGTGCCAGCGGCGCGTTGCCTTACCTGTACGAGGACAACCTGCGCGCCTTCACCCGCCGTCGCCAGGCCGCCCTTGCCAGTGGCCAGCTTGAGGTGCGGATCTGGAACGACCCAGGGCACACCTTCCATGCCAAGGGGCTGTGGGTCGACCAGCGTTACTCGCTGTTGACCGGCAACAACCTGAACCCGCGAGGGTTCAACCTGGACCTGGAAAACGGCCTGCTGATCGATGACCCCGAGGCACAGTGGGCAGTGCCGCGCGACGCCGAGTTGGCGGGGTTGCGCCAGCATGCGCGCAGGATCGATTCAGCTGCCGAGCTGGGGGTCAAGGCCGAGCACCCCAAGGAAGTGCGCAAGTTCTTGCGACGGTTGCGCTACAGCCGCCTGGAACCGTTGATCAAGCGGGTGCTGTAACGCTGTTGAGGGGGCTCTGAAAAAGTCTTGCAAGCGCATACAATCAGGCCTTTTCCACGTTAACCAGATAGGCCAGACCGTCCATGGCGCTTGACCCCCCAACGATGCTGACAATCACCATCGCCCTGGCAGCTGCGGCTGCCTTGTACCTGGCGATCGAGTGGCGCAGTGTTCGCGAGCCTTCGCTGCTGTTCTGGAGCACCGGCTTCGCCACGATCACCGTCGGCTGCATCCTGGCCCTGTTGCGGGGCAGCGGCTTGCTGCTGATCGGTATCTGGTTCGCCAATGGCTTGCTGGTGGTGGCGCACGGGTTTTTCCTGCTGGGGGTGCTGCGCTTCACCCAGCACCGCCTGTCGCGCGCCTGGCTGCTGATGGTGGTGGTGTGGTTCGCCTTGCTGCTGTTGCCCGCCGGCCCCGAGTGGTCGAAGGTGATGTTGATGGTCAACTCGTTGCTGGTGGCGTTGCTGACGCTCAAAGCCAGTTTCCTGTTGAAGCCCCACGGCAGGTCGTTGAGCGTGGGCGCGGTGCAGTTGCGTTATGTGCTGCTGATTCATGGCCTGTTCTATGTGGTAAAGGCGATTATTGCAATCACCCCGGGCACGCTGATTGACCTGGCGACGTTTGGCGGGCTGATCATCCAGGTTTCCCTGGTCGAGGGGGCGATGGCAATCATGCTGATTGCGCTGTCGATGACCGGCACGGTGCGTTATCGCCGTGAAGAGCGCATTGCCCGGCTGGCGGCACGGGACCCGCTGACAGCGTTGTACAACCGCCGCGCGCTGGAAGTGCGGGCGACGCACTTTTTCAAAGAGGTGAGCCCGGCGCGGCCAGGCGCCTTGCTGCTGATCGACATCGACAATTTCAAACTGGTCAACGATTTGCACGGGCACATTGCCGGTGATCGGCTGTTGATCGCCTTGAGCGAGATGATTCGTGCGGTGTTGCCGGAGCGATCACTGGCGGCGCGGCTTGGCGGCGACGAGTTTGTCATCCTGCTCAGTGCGGCGACCAGCGAGCGCGTGGTGGCGCTGGGCAGCCAGTTGCGTGAACAGTTTCAGCAGTTTGCGCTGCAAACGGTGCCCACGCCGCAGGCCGTGACCTTGAGCATCGGTGCCAACCTGTTCGACCAGCCGCCCGCGAGCCTGGCGGCGTTGATCGAGCAGGGGGATGTGGCGCTGTATCAGTCCAAGCGCGGTGGGCGCGACAGCATTCGCCTGGTCGACCGGACGCTGGTCAGCTCGGGCAGCTAGCAACGCTTGACGCTGGGGGCCGCCAAAGCGGCCCCCAGACACTCAGGTCACAACCTGATAGCAAGGCACATACGCCGCGCCACCCGGCAGTTTCATCCGGTGCTGGTCGACAAACGCCTGCAACAGGTGCCCCAGCGGCGCCAATACCGCACTGTCACCACGGATCTGGTACGGCCCGTGTTCCTCGATCAGGCGGATGCCCTTGTCCTTGACGTTGCCCGCCACAATCCCGGAAAACGCCCGGCGCAGGTTGGCGGCCAGTTCATGCGGCGGCAGCTCGCGGCGCAGGGCCAGTTCGGCCATGTTGGCGTGGGTCGGGTCGAACGGGTGCTGGAAGCCCTCGTCGATTTTCAGCAGCCAGTTGAAGTGGAAGGCATCGTTGCGCTCGCGGCGGAACTGCTTCACCTCCTTGAGCCCTTCGACCATCTGCCGCGCCACTTCGGCCGGGTCATCGATGATGATCTGGTAGTGGCGCTGGGCGGCGTCACCCAGGGTAGCGCCGACGAACGCGTGCAACTGCATCAGAAACGGCTCGGCACTGCGTGGCCCGGTCAGCACCACCGGGAAGGGCAGGCCCTGGTTGTCCGGGTGCATGAGAATGCCGAGCAGGTAGAGGAACTCCTCGGCAGTACCGGCGCCGCCGGGGAAGATGATGATGCCGTGGCCGACGCGGACGAAGGCTTCCAGGCGTTTCTCGATGTCCGGCAGGATCACCAGTTCGTTGACGATCGGGTTCGGCGCCTCGGCGGCGATGATGCCCGGCTCGGTCAGGCCCAAATAGCGGCTGCCGTGCATGCGTTGCTTGGCGTGGGCGATGGTGGCGCCCTTCATCGGGCCCTTCATCACCCCAGGGCCGCAGCCGGTGCAGACGTCCAGCTTGCGCAGGCCCAGCTCGTGGCCGACCTTCTTGGTGTACTGGTATTCCTCGGTGCTGATCGAGTGGCCGCCCCAGCACACCACCATCTTCGGCTCTACGCCAGGGCGCAGGGTGCGGGCGTTGCGCAGCAGGTGGAACACGTAATCGGTGATGCCCTGGGAGCTTTCCAGGTCGATGCGCTGGCTGGCCAGCTCGCTTTCGGTATAGACGATGTCGCGCAAGGCGCTGAAGAGCATTTCGCGGGTGCTGGCGATCATCTCGCCATCGACGAAGGCATCGGCTGGGGCATTCAACAGCTCCAGACGTACGCCGCGGTCTTGCTGGTGGATGCGCACCTCGAAGTCCTTGTAGGCCTCGAGGATGGTCTTGGCATTGTCGACATGCGCGCCGGTATTGAGGATGGCCAGGGCGCACTGGCGGAACAGGGTGTAAAGGCTACCGGTACCGACTTCACTCAGTTGCTGCACTTCACGTTGCGACAGCGTCTCCAGGCTGCCTTTGGGGCTGACGGATGCATTTATGACATGGCGTTGAGGCATCTAAGTCTTTCCTGTGCGGGTAAAACATCCTTCTTTGACACCACCATACCGAGAAATGTACGCGACAACGAGGGGG
>NZ_JANIAG010000020.1:0-49143 GCF_028682155.1 Pseudomonas sp. 39004 | reverse complement strand
CGGCCCATCGTGGGCTTGCCTGCGAAGCGGCCGGCACAGGCCGCAAGACCCTTGATCGTTTCAGTGCTTTCGCCACTGCCATTCAAGGGTTATTCTTGAGCTCACATCCATTGCCGTCGGGCGGCTAAAAACGACCTTGAACGCACCCATAGAACCCCATCGTTTCATCCTCGAACCTTTCGAGGCCCACCGTTTCGCCAACTTGTGCGGCCAGTTCGACGAGCACCTGCGCCTGATCGAACAACGCCTGGCCATCGAGATCCGCAACCGCGGCAATCAGTTCGAACTGATCGGCGAGCCCAAGACCACTTCCGCTGCCGAACAGCTGCTGCGCCGCCTCTATCGCGAGGCCAAGGCCACTGACCTGTCGCCGGAAACCGTCCACCTGTACCTGCAGGAGTCGACCGTCGAGAACATCGACAACCCGGCGGTCAACGAGGTCAGCGTCTCGTTGCGCACGCGCAAGGGCAATATTCGCCCGCGCGGCGTCAACCAGCAGCGCTACGTCAAGGAAATCCTGGCCAACGACATCAACTTCGGCGTTGGCCCGGCCGGTACTGGCAAGACTTACCTGGCCGTGGCCTGCGCCGTGGACGCCCTGGAGCGCGAACAGGTGCGCCGCATCCTGCTGGTGCGCCCGGCGGTCGAGGCGGGCGAGAAGCTCGGCTTCCTGCCCGGCGACCTGGCACAGAAAATCGACCCGTACCTGCGCCCGCTGTATGACGCGCTCTACGAAATGCTGGGCTTCGAGCACGTGGCCAAGCTGATCGAGCGCCAGGTGATCGAGATCGCCCCGCTGGCCTACATGCGTGGCCGCACCCTGAACAACAGCTTCATCATCCTCGACGAGAGCCAGAACACCACGCTCGAGCAGATGAAGATGTTCCTTACCCGCATCGGCTTCGGCTCGACTGCGGTGATCACCGGTGACATCACCCAGGTCGACCTGCCGCGTGGCACCAAGTCGGGCCTGGCGCATGTGATCGAAGTGCTCAGGGACGTTCCGGGTATCAGCTTTACCCATTTCCAACCCAAAGATGTGGTTCGTCACCCATTGGTGCAACGCATCGTCGAGGCCTACGACCGCTTCGAAGGCCGTCAGGCCCAGCCAGAGGCACCCGGCAAAGATGCTTGAACTCGACCTGCAACGGGCCACGGACGCCGCCGCCCCTGATGATGCCGCCTTCCGCCGCTGGTGCGAGCTGGCCCTTCGCCAGCGCACAGCCGACTCGGAAGTGACCATCCGCCTGGTCGATGAAACCGAAGGCCGCGAGCTGAACCACACCTACCGGCACAAGGACTACGCGACCAACGTGTTGTCGTTCCCCGCCGACGTGCCCGATGACCTGCTCGATATCCCATTGCTGGGCGACCTGGTGATCTGCGTGGCGGTGGTCGAGCGCGAAGCCGCCGAACAGGGCAAGGCCCTGGAGGCGCATTGGGCGCACCTGGTAATCCACGGCTGCCTGCATCTGCTCGGTTACGACCACATCGACGATGAAGAAGCCGAGGAAATGGAAGCCCTGGAACGAGAATTGCTGGCAGAACTGGGCCACCCGGACCCCTATGCCGACGACGAAACCGATTCAATCACACACTGACACTGCAAGGATCACGAGTAACCGCCATGAGCGAAGATCGATCGAGCAACGGGCAAAAGTCCTGGTTGGGTAAACTGACCCAGGCTTTTGCCCATGAGCCGAAAAACCGCCAGGAGCTCCTTGAGCTGCTGCGCGAAGCCCATCAGAACAAGCTGCTCGACAGCGAAGCGCTGACCATCGTCGAAGGCGCCATCCAGGTCGCTGACCTGCAGGTGCGCGACATCATGGTGCCGCGCTCGCAAATGATCAGCATCAAGGCCAGCCAGTCGCCTCGCGAGTTCCTGCCGGCGGTGATCGACGCCGCGCACTCGCGCTACCCGGTGATCGGCGAAAGCCATGACGATGTGCTGGGCATCCTGCTCGCCAAGGACCTGCTGCCGCTGATCCTCAAGGAGAACGGCGACAGCTTCAACATCAAGGACCTGCTGCGCCCGGCCACCTTCGTGCCCGAATCCAAGCGCCTGAACGTGCTGTTGCGCGAGTTCCGTGCCAACCATAACCACATGGCCGTGGTCATCGACGAATACGGCGGTGTGGCGGGCCTGGTGACCATCGAAGACGTGCTGGAACAGATCGTCGGCGACATCGAAGACGAGCATGACGTCGAGGAAGACAGCTACATCAAGCCGCTGCCCAGCGGCGACTTCCTGGTCAAGGCACTGACGCCGATCGAGAACTTCAACGAGTTCTTCGACAGCAGCTTCTCCGATGACGAATTCGACACCGTTGGCGGCCTGGTGATGAGCGCGTTCGGGCACCTGCCCAAGCGTAACGAAACCACCGAGATCGGCGCCTACAAGTTCCGCATTCTCAATGCCGACAGCCGGCGGGTACACTTGCTGCGCCTGACACCGATCACCCGCTAAGGACAATCATGCGTTGGATCACCCGCCCCGGCTGGCCCGGTAACCTGCTGGCCATGGCGGCCGGCGCTTCCACCCTCCTGGCCCTGGCGCCATTCGACATCTGGCCGCTGGCCCTTTTGTCCATCGCCCTGCTCTACCTTGGCCTGCGCGAGCTCAGCCCGCGCCAGGCCATGGGCCGTGGCTGGTGTTTCGGATTCGGCCTGTACGGCGCCGGCACCTGGTGGATCTACGTCAGCATGACCACCTACGGCGGCGCCTCGCCGCTGCTGGCGATCCTGCTGCTGTTGGCGTTCTTCGCCGCCCTGGCCTGGTTCTTCGCCCTGCCCGCGTGGCTGTGGGCGCGCTGGCTGCGGCGCAATGAGGCGCCACTGGCTGATGCCTTGTGCTTCGCGGCCCTGTGGCTGCTGCAGGAGGCCTTCCGCGGCTGGTTCCTCACCGGCTTCCCTTGGCTTTATGCGGGCTACAGCCAGCTCGACGGCCCGCTGGCGGGCCTTGCGCCGCTGGGGGGTGTATGGCTGATCTCGTTCACCCTGGCGCTTAGCGCCGCCTTGCTGTGCAACTTGCCCCGCCTGCGTGCCCGGCCCTCGTTCCTGGCCGTCGCCGGCGTGCTGCTACTGGCTCCCTGGCTACTGGGCATGGCACTCAAGGGCCACGCCTGGACCAAGCCTGCCGGCGAGCCGTTGAAGGTGGCCGCCATCCAAGGCAACGTCGCCCAGGACCTGAAGTGGGACCCGGCCCACATCGACGCCCAGCTGGCGCTGTACCGTGACATGAGCTTCACCTCAAAGCCGGTAGACCTGCTGATCTGGCCCGAAACTGCGGTACCGGTGCTCAAGGACCAGGCCCAGGGCTACATCGACGTGATGGGGCGCTTTGCCGCCGAGCGCCATTCGGCGCTGATCACCGGCGTGCCGGTGCGTGAGGTGGTGCACCACCAGCGCCGCTACTACAACGGCATCACCGTGACCGGCGAAGGTGACGGCACCTACCTCAAGCAGAAGCTGGTGCCCTTCGGCGAGTACGTGCCCTTGCAGGACATGCTGCGCGGCGTGATCGAGTTCTTCAACCTGCCCATGTCGGACTTCGCCCGGGGCCCGGAAGACCAGCCGTTGCTGCAGGCCAAGGGTTACCAGATCGCACCCTACATCTGCTATGAAGTGGTCTACCCCGAGTTTGCCGCCAGCCTGGCAGCGCGCAGCGACCTGCTGCTGACGATCAGCAACGACACCTGGTTCGGCACCTCGATCGGCCCGCTGCAGCACCTGCAGATGGCACAGATGCGCGCACTGGAAGCCGGCCGCTGGATGATCCGCGCCACCAACAACGGTGTGACCGCGCTGATCGACCCGTTTGGGCGCATTACCACACAGATCCCGCAGTTCCAGCCGGCGGTGCTGTATGGCGAGGTGGTGCCGATGCAGCAGCTGACGCCTTATCTGCAGTGGCGTTCGTGGCCGCTGGCGATTGTCTGTGTGCTGTTGCTCGGGTGGGCGTTGCTGGCAGGGCGGATTGCCAAGACTGTTTGACTGCGCCTTCCTTTAATGACCGGCACCGTCTTTGTAGGAGCGGCCTTGCCGGGGCGCCGGACCGGTCGGAAAGGGCTGCGTAGCGGCCCCAGCGATCTTTTTTGCGCCACAGAACCTGGGGCCGCTACGCAGCCTTTCGCGACGCAAGGCCGCTCCTACAAAGACCGGGCAGCTCCGAGATCAGTAGAACAACCGATACCCCACCAACCCCACCGCTTCATTAAGCAACTGCCCGCTCTGCCACATCGCCCGGCTTTCCGGCAGCAACCCGGCAAACGGGCGGGCATGCTCGCGCCCGAGGAAGCCCATCGGTGCCGGCACCACGTCGAAACCTGCCTGCTCGAAGCTCCAGCGCGAACGCTGCATATGCCAGGCCTGCGTCACCACGACCACCCGGCGAATACCCAGCGGCTGCAGAATGTCCGCCGTGAACCGGGCATTTTCCCAGGTGGTGCGGCTGGCCTGCTCTTGCCATTTCACCTCGACCGCAAAATCCTCACGCAAGCGATCGGCCATCAACCGCGCTTCACTGGGCGGCGTGCCATAGTGCAAGCCACCACTGGTCAGCACCGGCAAACCCGAGGCCTTGGCCAACCGTGCGGCAAAGCGCATGCGCTCAAGGGCCGTTGCGGTGGGCTGGTCATCGCCACCCCAGGACGGGTCACCGCGCTCGCGCCCTGCGCCCAGCACGACAATGGCATCCGCCCTGCCGGCAAGGCCCGCCCATTCGCTGACCGCCAGCGGCGGCTCGGTCTCCAGCAGGCGCGCCGATTCCTGCACGGCAAGCGGCAGGCTCATCAGCCACAAACCGCCAAGGCCCACAGCGAAGCACAGCCCGGCCAGCCGTGGGCGCCGCTTGCGCAGCCACCACGCCGCCAACAGCAGCAGCAAGAGGACGCCAGGCGGCATCAGCCATTGTTTGATGAAGAATCGGATCGGCATCGGCCACACCTCCATGGAAGGCGTGCAGCCTAAGAGGATCGACGCCGGGCAACAAGTGTGCGGCCGGCGACGATCGTGAGAAGTGTATTGAAGAACCGGCGCGCGATGGCCTGCGGCTGGCGTCCTGAACGGCTAACGATGTGGCAGCGTCCTGGATCTCGCCGTGCTGGCGGGGCGTTTCTTGTCCTTGAGCCAGATGATCTTGGCCGTTGTCGGCTCCGCTTGCGGGTAACTGCCGGCACAGGCATTTTGGCGCTCCGGGAGGGTGTCCAGGTACGCCTTGATCACTTCGAACTCTGCGTGGCTAAGGCCACGCAACTCCAGCTCGGCTGGCATCTCGTCGCGCAATCTTACCGATGTCCTGGCAACTTCCAGCGCCAGGCCAAGGCGGTCGATCAGGCGTTCGTAAAGCTCCGGTTTGATTGCGGGTAGCTGCGTCTCTCCCATCCGTTCACCTCATTGAAGGTCAGAATATCTCCCCCCACACCTGAGCTTAGCGTCACTCTAAAAAGCAGCCGCTTGCCGCGACCAGCGGCCATTAGCAATCAAGGTTTCCCACGATGCGCGGCGCTGCTGTATGCTACGGCGTTCACTCTAAACGACACCGGAGTACCGGTTGCAGCGAGGTTCCGCTGCCTGGAACAAGGTCTCTTCTCTCTCAGCCAAAAGTAGCCATGCACGAACAATACACGCCCCGTGATATCGAAGCCGCCGCCCAGAACTTCTGGGACGAGCAACAATCGTTCGCTGTTACCGAACAGCCAGGCAAAGACACTTACTATTGCCTATCGATGTTCCCGTACCCGAGCGGCAAGCTACACATGGGCCACGTGCGCAACTACACCATCGGTGACGTGATTGCCCGCTACCAGCGCATGCTGGGCAAAAACGTCCTGCAGCCGATGGGCTGGGACGCCTTCGGCATGCCCGCGGAAAACGCGGCGATGAAAAACAACGTCGCCCCGGCCAAGTGGACATACGAAAACATCGATTACATGAAGACCCAGCTCAAGAGCCTGGGCCTGGCCATCGACTGGGCACGTGAAGTCACCACCTGCAAGCCGGACTACTACCGCTGGGAACAGTGGCTGTTCACCCGCCTGTTCGAAAAAGGCGTCATCTACCGCAAGAACGGTACCGTCAACTGGGACCCGGCCGACCAGACCGTGCTCGCCAACGAGCAGGTCATCGACGGCCGCGGCTGGCGTTCGGGCGCGCTGATCGAAAAGCGCGAAATCCCGATGTACTACTTCCGCATCACCGACTATGCAGACGAGCTGCTGGAAAGCCTCGACGAGTTGCCGGGCTGGCCTGAACAGGTCAAGACCATGCAGCGCAACTGGATCGGCAAGTCGCGCGGCATGGAAGTGCAGTTCCCGTTCGACCAGGCCAGCATCGGCCACGAAGGCACCCTCAAGGTCTTCACCACCCGCCCCGACACACTGATGGGCGCCACCTACGTCGCGGTCGCCGCCGAACACCCGCTGGCCACCCAGGCCGCCCAGGGCAACCCGGTGCTGCAGGCGTTCATCGACGCGTGCAAGAGCGGTAGCGTCGCCGAGGCCGACATGGCCACCCAGGAGAAGAAGGGCATGCCCACTTCCCTGTTCGTCGACCACCCGCTGACCGGCGAGAAGCTGCCGGTATGGGTCGCCAACTACGTGTTGATGCATTACGGCGATGGCGCCGTGATGGCCGTGCCGGCCCACGACGAGCGCGACTTCGAGTTCGCCCATAAGTACAACCTGCCGGTCAAGGCCGTGGTGCGCACCAGCGCTGGCGATGACGTCGGCAACGAGTGGCTGGCCGCCTATGGCGAGCATGGCCAGCTGATCAACTCCGGCGAGTTCGACGGCCTGGACTTCGCCGGCGCCTTCGACGCCATCGAGGCCGCCCTGATCCACAAGGACCTCGGCAAGTCGCGTACCCAGTTCCGCCTGCGCGACTGGGGCATCAGCCGTCAGCGCTACTGGGGCTGCCCGATCCCGATCATCCACTGCCCGTCCTGCGGCGACGTGCCGGTACCGGAAGACCAGCTGCCGGTCACCCTGCCGGAGAACGTGGTACCGGACGGCGCCGGCTCGCCACTGGCGCGCCTGCCAGAATTCTACGAATGCACCTGCCCGAAATGCGGCACGGCGGCCAAGCGCGAAACCGACACCATGGACACCTTCGTCGAGTCGTCCTGGTACTTCGCCCGCTACGCCTCGCCAAACTACGATCAGGGCCTGGTCGACCCGAAAGCGGCCAACCACTGGCTGCCGGTCGACCAGTACATCGGCGGCATCGAGCACGCGATCCTGCACCTGCTGTACGCGCGCTTCTTCCACAAGCTGATGCGTGACGAAGGCCTGGTCACCTCGAACGAACCGTTCAAGAACCTGCTGACCCAGGGCATGGTGGTCGCCGAGACCTACTACCGCGTCGCCAGCAACGGCGGCAAGGACTGGTTCAACCCGGCCGACGTCGAAATCGAGCGGGACGCCAAGGCCAAGATCATTGGTGCGCGCCTGAAGACCGACGGCCTGCCGGTTGAAATCGGCGGCACCGAGAAGATGTCGAAGTCGAAGAACAATGGCGTCGACCCGCAATCGATGATCGAAGCCTACGGCGCCGACACCTGCCGCCTGTTCATGATGTTCGCCTCGCCACCTGACATGAGCCTGGAGTGGTCCGACTCCGGCGTCGAAGGTGCAAGCCGCTTCCTGCGCCGTGTCTGGCGCCTGGCCCAGGGCCACGTCAACCAGGGCCTGCCGGGCACGCTGGATGTAGCCGCGCTGGACGACGCGCAAAAAACCATCCGTCGCGCCATCCATGCCGCCATCAAGCAGGCCAGCACCGACGTGGGCCAGCACCACAAGTTCAACACCGCCATCGCCCAGGTGATGACCGTGATGAACGTGCTGGAAAAGGCCCCGCAAGCCACCGAACAGGACCGCGCCCTGCTGCAGGAAGGCCTGGAAGCCGTGACGCTGCTGCTGGCACCGATCACCCCGCACATCTCCCACGAGCTGTGGAAGGCGCTGGGCCACGACCAGGCGGTCATCGATGCTGGCTGGCCAGCGGTCGACGAGAGCGCGCTGGTGCAGGACAGCATCGTCCTGGTGGTACAGGTCAACGGCAAGCTGCGTGGCCAGGTCGAAATGCCGGCCGCCGCCAGCCGCGAGGAAATCGAAGCCGCCGCCCGCAGCAACGAGAATGTCCTGCGCTTCATCGATGGCCTGACCATCCGCAAGGTCATCGTGGTGCCGGGCAAGCTGGTCAACATCGTCGCCAATTGATGGCACGCCCGCCCGCAGCCACTGCGGGCGGGCGGTACAGGCCCAAGAGGGAGCAACAACATGATCAAACGCAATCTGCTGGTAATCGGCCTGGCCGTTTTGCTCAGCGCCTGCGGTTTCCAACTGCGCGGCACCGGCTCCACCGAGCTGAGCGTCAAGGAGATGGACGTCAGCGCACGTAATGCCTATGGCGAAACCGTGACCGAACTGCGCCAGGTGCTGGAGCGCAGCGGCGTCAACGTGCACGCCGGCGCACCGTATCGCCTGGTCCTGACCAACGAGCAGGAAAACCAGCGCGCCGCGACCTACAGCGGTGGCAGCCGCTCGGCCGAGTACGAGCTGACCACGGTGCTGAACTACAGCATCCAGGGCCTGAACAACCTGGAACTGCTCAGCGACAAGCTGGAAGTGCGCAAAATCTACGTGCGTGACGCCTCCAACATCACCGGTTCCGAGCAGGAAGCCAACCGGGCACGTGAAGAAATGCGCCGCGACCTGGTCAACGCCATGGTTGTACGCCTGCAAATGCTGACCCCGGCCCAACTGGACGAGCTGCAGGTCAAAGCCGACGAACGCGCCAAAGCCGAAGCCGACGCGCTGGAAGCGGCCCGCAGCCAGCAGGCTGAAACGCCGCAGCAGTCGCCACTGGAAGTTCCGGGCAACTGAGCCCGCGCGGGGCACCCCGGTGCCCCGCCTGTTTCCGATGAAACTCGCCCCCGCCCAACTCAACAAGCACCTGCAAGGCGCTCTGGCACCGGTCTACGTGGTCAGTGGCGACGACCCGTTGCTGTGCCAGGAAGCCGCCGACGCCATCCGTGGCGCCGCACGCCAGCAGGGTTTCGACGAACGCCAGGTGTTCAGCGCCGACGCCAATTTCGACTGGGGCACCCTGCTTCAGGCCGGTGCCAGCCTTTCCCTGTTCGCCCAGCGCCGCCTGCTGGAACTGCGCCTGCCCTCTGGCAAACCCGGGGACAAGGGCGCTGCCGCGTTGATGGAATACTGCGCCAACCCGGCCGAGGACACCCTGCTGCTGATCAGCCTGCCCAAGCTCGACGGCAGCGCGCAGAAGACCAAATGGGGCAAGGCCCTGATCGAAGGCGCCCACTGCCAGTTCATCCAGATCTGGCCGGTAGATGCCCACCAGCTACCCCAGTGGATCAACCAGCGGCTGTCGCAGGCGGGCCTTTCGGCGCAGCGTGATGCGGTCGACCTGATTGCCGCACGCGTCGAAGGCAACCTGCTGGCCGCCGCCCAGGAAATCGAAAAGCTCAAGCTGCTGGCCGAGGGTAACCAGATCACCGTGGAGACGGTGCAGTCGGCAGTCGCCGACAGCGCCCGCTTCGATGTCTTCGGGCTGGTCGATGCCATTCTCAATGGCGAAGCCGCGCATGCCCTGCGCATGCTCGAAGGGCTGCGCGGTGAAGGCGTGGAGCCACCGGTGATTCTGTGGGCGCTGGCCCGCGAGCTGCGGCAACTGGCCGGGCTGGCTCAGCAGTTCAGCCAGGGCGTACCGCTGGACAAAGCCTTCAGCCAAGCACGACCACCGGTGTGGGATAAACGCCGCCCGCTAGTCAGCAAAGCACTGCAGCGCCTTTCCGCGCAGCGTTGGGCCCAGCTGTTGCAGGATGCCCAGCGTATCGATGCGCAGATCAAGGGGCAGGCCGAGGGGTCGCCTTGGACGGGGCTGGCGCGGCTTTCGTTGTTGATGGCGGGGCAGCGATTGGTGCTTCCTTCGCAATAGCCGGGCGCGCTGCGCGCGCCTTTCGCGACTCAAGGCCGCTCCTACGAGCATCACGTTGCCTCCCATAAACACAATCAATTGGCCCGTAGTAGCCCAGGGGCCTACAGTGCGCCCCGAAAGCCACCCATCGGGAACCTGCACCATGAGCAAAAAGCCGAAAAAGCACGGCCCCAACAAGGCCAAGTCAATCGTCGCCCAGCCCCTGTTCCGCTGCCGCCAGGAACAACCAGACAAGGGCAAAGGCAGCTACCGCCGCGAAGCCTTCCAATCGAGAGATTGGGAGGCTTCTTACTTTTTGGCCGCATGAAAGCATCGAAAGCGCAGGCATGGTATGGTCGGCACCTGACCTGAAATTCTGGATCTGTGCATGCTCTTCAGTCTTCTCCCCCGTTGGAAATCCCGTCAGCTGATCGCGGCCTCCAGCTTCATCCTGCTCGTCGCCTGTGCGGAAAAACCCACCGCCGCCGATGCCTTGCCGCTGGCCCCTGCCCAGCCCGCTCCAGTGGTGAACCTGCCCGGTACAACGCCCGACGCCAGCACTGAGATCCAACCCCTGCAAACCTTCGCGCAATGGCAGGCTGGCTTCCGCCAACAAGCGCTGCAGGCCGGTATTTCGCCGAACACCTTCGACCGTGCATTCCTCGGTGTTACCCCCGACCTGGACGTGATCAAGGCCGACCGCAGCCAGCCTGAGTTCAGCCGGCCGGTGTGGGAGTACCTTGAAGGCGCCCTGTCGCCACTGCGTGTGCGCAACGGCAAGAAACTGCTGGAGCAGAATGCAGAGCTGCTGACCCGCCTCGAACAGCGCTATGGCGTGGATCGCCAGGTGCTGGTTTCGGTCTGGGGCATGGAAAGCAACTTCGGCCAGTTCCAGGGCAGCAAGTCGGTCATTCGCTCGCTGGCGACCCTGGCCTACGAAGGCCGCCGCCCGCAGTTCGCCCAGGACCAGCTGATTGCCGCCCTGCAGATCCTGCAGAACGGTGACATCCAGCCGGAGGCCATGCGCGGTTCGTGGGCCGGTGCAATGGGCCAGACCCAGTTCATTCCGACCACCTACAACACCCATGCAGTGGATTTCGACGGCGATGGCCGCCGGGACATCTGGAACAGCACCCCGGACGCCCTGGCTTCGACCGCGCACTACCTGCAGAGCTCCGGCTGGAAGCGTGGCCAACCCTGGGGCTTTGAAGTGCAGGTGCCGGCAGGTTTCGACTTCTGGCTGGCCGACGGTTCGCTGCGCAAGCCGGTGGGCGAGTGGTTGCAACTGGGCGTGACACTGCCAGCCGGCACCCAGCTGCCGGCCAACAGCAATCAGCTGTCCGCCGCCCTGCTGCTGCCTGCGGGCGCTCGCGGCCCGGCGTTCCTGGTACTGGACAACTTCCGCGCGATCCTCAAGTACAACAACTCATCGTCCTATGCCCTGGCAGTGAGCCTGCTGGGTGATCGGTTCTCGGGCTGGGGGTTCATTGCCGGCAGCTGGCCGAAAGAGGACCTGCCCCTGAGCCGCAGCGAACGCATGGAGCTGCAGCACCTGCTCAATGCCAGCGGGCATGACGCGGGCAATGCCGACGGCATCATTGGCGCCAATACCCGCAAGGCCATTCGCACCGCCCAGCAGGGGTTGGGTTGGCCGGCGGATGGGTATCCGACGCACAAGCTGCTTGAGAGCTTGCGTCAGCGTTGAGGCAGTTGGGGCTGCGGCGCAGCCCCATCAAGCCCTGAACAGATCCTGCTGCAACACCAGGCTCATCTTCTCGCTGTCCAGCACCACCTCGGCCCCCAGCGGCAAGCACACATTCGGATCGCAATGCCCACTGCGCCACCCGGCTAGCACCGGCACACCCAGCGGCCCGAAAATGTCCTGCAGCAACGGCGTCATGGCCGCCACGGTAATACCGGCGAAATCCCCCACCAGCACCCCCTTCACCCCCGCAAGCTTGCCCGCCAGGCGTAACTGGGTCAGCAAACGATCCACGCGAAACAGCGGCTCGTTGACGTCTTCGATGAACAAGATGCAGCCCTGCGTATCGATCTGGGCCACAGTGCCCAGGGTCGCACCCAGTATCGACAGGTTGCCGCCCAGCAAACGCCCGCTGGCAACACCCGGCACCACGCAGCTCAAGGCAAAGTCTGGCGGATGAGCGATCGCATCCCCCGCCCCTACCTGCCCCATCAACTGGGCCACCAGCGACGATTCGGTCGGTTGTTGCTTGGCGCCCAGCAGGTCGGCATTGAGCATCGCCCCATGGAAGCTAATCAACCCGGTCTTGCGGTAGATGGCCGTGTGCAGCGCGGTGATGTCGCTGTAGCCGATCAGCGGCTTGGGATTACGCCGAATGAGCTCAAAATCGAGCCTATCGAGCAAACGCATGCTGCCGTACCCCCCGCGCATGCACACAATCGCATCGATGGCCGGGTCGGCGAAGGCATCGTGTAGGTCCTGCAGACGTTGCTGATCGGTGCCTGCGAGGTAGCCCTGGGCCTGTTCCACCCCCGGGTAGATGCGGCAACGGTAGCCACGTTCGGCAAACCATTGGCTAGCTTTTTGCGCATCCAGCCGTGCCGGCCCGGCCGGGGCGACGATGGCAAAGCAGGCGTTTTCCCGCAAGGCGGCGGGCAGGCGGGATTCAAAGGTTTCGGCGCAATTCATCGCAACTCCTTGCAGCGCATGGCACAAAAACAAAAATGCCGATGCCGCCTTTCGGCGCGCATCGGCATGTGTGGCTCAGACCAGGCTCAGAGCTTGATCTTGGCTTCGTGAGCCTGCTGGTCGGCATGGTACGAAGAACGCACCAGCGGGCCGGAGGCGACGTTCTTGAAGCCCATCTTGTAGCCTTCCTCGGCGAACCAGGCGAAGGTGTCGGGGTGCACGAAACGCTGCACCGGCAAGTGGCTGCGCGAGGGCTGCAGGTACTGGCCGAGGGTCAGCATGTCGATCTCATGCTCGCGCATGCGCTGCATCACTTCGATGACTTCTTCGTCGGTCTCGCCCAGGCCGAGCATCAGGCCCGATTTGGTCGGCACGTGCGGCACCATCTGCTTGAACTTCTGCAGCAGGTCCAGCGACCAGTCGTAGTCCGAACCGGGACGCGCTGCCTTGTATAGGCGCGGTACGGTTTCCAGGTTGTGGTTGAACACGTCCGGCGGCTCTTGCGCGGTGATCTGCAGGGCGACATCCATACGGCCACGGTAGTCCGGGACCAGGGTTTCCAGCTGCACGCCCGGCGACAAGGCGCGGATCTCGCGAATGCAGTCGGCGAAGTGCTGGGCACCACCGTCACGCAGGTCGTCGCGGTCCACCGAGGTGATCACCACGTACTTCAGGCGCAGGTCGGCGATGGCGACCGCGAGGTTTTTCGGCTCATCGACATCCAGTGCCTTCGGCCGGCCGTGGCCAACGTCGCAGAATGGGCAACGACGGGTGCAGATGTCACCCATGATCATGAAGGTCGCGGTACCGCCAGAGAAACACTCGCCCAGGTTCGGGCAGGAGGCCTCTTCGCAGACGCTGTGCAGCTTGTGCTTGCGCAGCAGTTGCTTGATGCGGTCTACCTCGGGCGAAACCGGGATGCGCACGCGGATCCAGTCGGGCTTCTTCGGCAGCTCATCGGTGGGGATGATCTTCACCGGGATGCGCGCCACCTTGTCGGCGCCACGCAGTTTGACCCCAGCTTCCACCTTCTTCGGCGCAGGGCGCGGGGTGGCATCCAGGGTAGGTATCAGGTTCGGCACGGCTTCTTGCACAGTTGTCATATTCAGTCGATTCCGCCCGTGAGGGTCGTCTGCTCAGCGTAGTCGAGGTGCTTGACCAGCTGTCCGCGCAGCCTTGTCCTGACCTCGTTGAGTTCGATCGGGCCTGCCTGATCGCGTAGCTGGGTCATGGCCAGCCCCGCATAGCCGCAGGGGTTGATTCGGCGGAATGGCGCAAGGTCCATGTCCACGTTCAGGGCAAGGCCGTGGAAAGAACGGCCGTTGCGGATTCGCAGGCCGAGGGAGGCGATCTTCGCTCCATCGACATAGACACCCGGGGCGTCGGGCTTGGCCGCGGCCTGGACATCGTAACTGGCAAGCAGGTCGATCAGGGCCTGCTCGATGCGGCTGACCAACTCACGTACACCAAACCCCAGCCGCCGTACATCCAGCAGCAGGTAGGCCACCAGCTGACCGGGGCCATGGTAGGTCACCTGGCCACCGCGGTCGGTCTGCACCACCGGGATATCGCCCGGGATCAGCAGGTGCTCGGCCTTGCCAGCCTGGCCCTGGGTAAAGACCGAAGGGTGTTCGACCAGCCAGATTTCGTCCTGGCTGTCGGGCCCACGCTGCTCGGTAAAGCGACGCATGGCTTCCAGCACCGGTTCATAGGGCTGCAGGCCGAGATCGCGAAAACCGAGACAGGCGGACATCAGAGCACCATTTTCACGATGCCGGTAGCACGCAGGGCGCTATTGATATCGTGCAGCTGATCCTCGCTGGTGGCAACGATGTGCAGTTGCACCGTGGTGTACTTGCCTTCCTTGCTCTGGCGCTCGGCCAAGGTCTGCATGTCGACCTCAGCATATTTCTTCAAGATCTCGATGACCGTGTCCTTGAAATTGACCACGGTGTCACCGATCACCTTGATCGGGTAATCGGCGCAGGGGAATTCGATCTTGTGCGACTTGACGTCAGGTTCGCTCATGGCGGAAACGGCCTCGTAAGCCGTGGCAACAACAACGCTCCCGCATGCACAGCGGGAGCGTGGCAGGTCACGTTATCAGTTGAACAACCCGTAGAAGAATAGACGGATGCTATCCCACATACGGCGGAAGAAACCACCTTCCTCGACGCCATCGAGGGCGATCAGGTCGGCGCTGTGAACCACGTTCTCGTCCAGTTTGACTTCTACTTTGCCGATCACGTCACCTTTGGCGATCGGCGCGGTGAGCTGCGGGTTCATGGTCATCGAAGCTTGCAAGCGCTTCAATTGGCCTTTAGGCATAGTCATGGTCAGGTCGTTGGCCAGGCCAGCCTTGACTTGGCTGGTGGCGCCCTTCCAGACCGGAGCCTGCGTCAGCTCGGTGCCCTTCTGGTAGAAGGTCTGGGTTTCGAAGAAGCGGAAGCCGTAGGTCAGCAGCTTCTGGGTCTCGGCGGCACGGGACTGCTCGCTGTTGGTGCCGAACACCACGGCGATCAGGCGCTGGCCGTCACGTACGGCCGAAGCCACCATGCAGTAGCCAGCTTCGTCGGTGTGGCCGGTCTTCAGGCCATCGACGGTCTTGTCGCGCCACAGCAACAGGTTGCGGTTGGGCTGCTTGATGTTGTTCCAGAAGAACTCTTTCTGCGAGTAGATCGCATAGTGGGCCGGGTCGACGTCGATGATCGCACGCGCCAGCAGGGCCATGTCATGCGCCGAGGAGTAGTGCTCCGTGTTCGGCAGGCCGGTCGGGTTCATGAAGTGGCTGTTGGACATGCCGAGGTCGGCAGCTGTCTTGTTCATCATGTCGGCGAAGGCGTCTTCGCTGCCGGCAATGTGTTCGGCCAGGGCGACCGAAGCATCGTTACCCGACTGGATGATGATGCCGTGCAGCAGGTCGCTGACCGTGACCTGGCTGCCGACCTTGATGAACATGCGCGAACCGCCGGTACGCCAGGCGTTTTCGCTGACGGTAACCGGATCGTTTTCACCGATCTGGCCACGGCGAATGTCCAGGGTGGCGATGTAGGCGGTCATCAGCTTGGTCAGGCTGGCCGGCGGCAGACGCTCGTCACCGTTGTTCTCGACCAGCACGTTGCCGCTGGACGCGTCCATGAGTACGTAGGACTTGGCTGCCAGTTGCGGTGGTGCCGGCATCATTTGCTCTGCCGCGAAAGCAGCAGGCGTGATCATCAGCAGTACGGGCAGGCAAAGTCGTTTGGCAAGGTTGGTGATGTTCATCCGTCTCTCGAAAATCGCTAATGGTCTGAGATGTTCCCTGGGCCACATCGTGTACCCAGCGCCAGTCAGTCTAGTTTTAAGGCCTTGGGCCGTGCCCACGAAGTGCGGCTTTATGTCGCTGCGGGCAAAAACGGCCATTGTACATGCGCGCGCCCGGCAATTCATGACAAAACCGACAGCAAGAGTCTCAAGCTTCAGCTGCAAGCCAAAAGGCAAAGCGGGCGCGCGCAGGCTCTTCTTGCAGCTTGCAGCTTGCAGCTCGTTGCTTGTAGCTGAGGTCAGTCTGTGACCAGCTTGGCCTGCCCCAAGTTCGCCAGGCGAATGCTGTCTTGCGCCTGCTGGATCTCACCTTGGCTGCCGATCGGCCCCAGACGCACGCGGTGCAGCGTCTGCTGGTTACGCACGATGGAGCTGATGAACACCGGCGCGCTGACCATGGTGCTCAGCTTCGAACGCAACAACTCGGCGGCGTCCGGGTTGGCGAAGGCGCCCACCTGCAGGAAGCTGCCGCCGTTGCCCGCCGGCACATTGTTGCCGCCGACTTGCACGGGCACGACAGGCGCCGCATGCTGTTGCGCTGGTGGGGTCCACTGCTCGACGCGGCCGGTGCTGGCCGGGATCGACTGGGTCTGCGCGACCTGAGGCTCCTTCAGCACCAACGGTGGCTGCTGGCCACGCTGGGCCCACCATTGTTGCGGGTCGATACCCTCGACACGCACATGCGCGGTGCCGATTTCGGCGTAGCCGAGCTTTTTCGCCGCCGCGTACGACAAGTCGATGATGCGGTCGGAATAGAACGGGCCACGGTCGTTGACCCGCAAGACCACGCTGCGGCCGTTGGCCAGGTTGGTCACCCGCACGTAGGCCGGCAGCGGCAAGGTCTTGTGCGCGGCGCTCATGCCGTACAGGTCATAGAGCTCGCCGTTGGCGGTGTTCTGCCCGTGGAACTTGGTGCCATACCACGACGCGGTACCCTCGGCGCGGTAGTTGCGCGACTCCTGCATCGGGTAGTAGGTCTTGCCCAGCACCGTGTACGGGTTGGCCTTGTAGTTGCCAGTGTGCACCGTCGGCGTGGCGTCGGGGATCTTGTTCACATCCACGTCCCACCACGGCGCACCGTCCTTGTGGGCACGGTTGATGTCCAGCCCGGGCTGCGTGCGCACGGTGTTACCGCTGCTCTGCGGGGTCGGGCGGCTGGAAGAACAGCTGGCCAGGGCCACGCCGACGGCGAGGCAAGTCAGCAGCTTGAAAGCGTTGGTAGAGATGATTGCGCGCATTACTTGACGCCCCGTGCTTGGACCAGCTGTTCCGAAAGCTGATGCACCGCCATGGCATACATCACGCTGCGGTTGTAGCGAGTGATTGCGTAGAAGTTCTTCAGGCCCATCCAGTACTCGGGGCCGTTTTCGCCCTCCAGGCGGAAGGCGGTAACCGGCAGATCATCGCGCAGCGCATCATGACTTGACCAGCCCAGCGCCCGCAACTCTCCGACCGTCTTCACTGGCTCGATACCGGTGGTCAGGCCTTCGTCGGCCCGCTCGCCCTGCACCATGGCACGGCTGACCACGCCCTCGCCGGCCACCCAGCCATGGCGCTTGAAGTAGCTGGCGACACTGCCGATGGCATCGTCCGGGTTGTTCCAGATATTGATGTGGCCATCGCCGTCGAAGTCCACGGCATAGTTGCGGAAACTGCTCGGCATAAACTGCGGCAGGCCCATGGCACCGGCGTAGGAACCCTTGAGCGTGAGCGGGTCAAGCTGCTCTTCGCGGGCCAGCAGCAGGAACTCGCGCAACTCCTTGCGGAAGAATTCGGCCCGCGGCGGGTAGTCGAAGCCCAGCGTCGACAGGGCGTCGATCACCCGGTAATTGCCGGTATTGCGGCCAAAGAAGGTCTCTACGCCGATGATCGAGACGATGACTTGCGCCGGCACCCCGAATTCCTGCTCGGCACGGGCCAGCACCGCTTCGTGCTGGCGCCAGAAGTCCACACCGCGGGCGATGCGCGCGTCGGTGATGAACATCGGCCGGTAGTCCTTCCACGGTTTGACCCGTTCGGCCGGCCGCGAGATGGCATCGAGGATCGACTGCTTACGCTGCACTTCGCGGAACACGCCGGTCAGCTGCTCACTGGCAAAGCCATAGTCACGGGCCATTTCGCCAACGAACTCGGCCACCTGGGGCGAGCCATCGTAGTCGCCGGCATGGGCCAGCTGGACAGCGCCGAACAGGCCCACCGCACCGATCCACGGCGTACAACGGGCAGCCCAGTTACGCACTGCTTGCATTAAATTCTTCACCTTATTCAAACCTGTGCGATCCATTTACGGTGCGTATGGATCGACATCAGAACGCCAAACGCTGACAGCAGCGTCACCAACGAAGTTCCGCCATAGCTGATGAAGGGCAGCGGCACGCCCACCACGGGCAGAAGGCCGCTGACCATACCGATATTGACGAACACGTATACAAAGAAAGTCATCGTCAGGCTGCCCGCCAGCAGCTTGCCGAACAGGGTCTGCGCCTGGGCCGTGATCATCAGCCCGCGGCCGATCAGCAGCAGGTAGACGATCAGCAGCAGGCAGATGCCGACCAGGCCGAACTCCTCACCCAGCACCGCAATGATGAAGTCGGTGTGGCTCTCGGGCAAAAAGTCCAGGTGCGACTGGGTGCCCAGCAGCCAGCCCTTGCCAAATACGCCGCCCGAGCCGATCGCGGCCTTGGACTGAATGATGTTCCAGCCGGTGCCCAGCGGGTCGCTTTCCGGGTCGAGGAAGGTCAGCACGCGCTGCTTCTGGTAGTCGTGCATGACGAAGAACCACATGGCAACCGCCACTGGCACCGCGGCGGCCACCACGCTGACGATCCAGCGCCAGCGCAGCCCACCCATGAACAGCACGAAGGCACCGGAGGCGAGAATCAGCAGCGCCGTGCCCAAGTCAGGCTGGCGGACGATCAGAATGAACGGCACGCCGATCAGCACCAGGCTGATCGCCACATGCTTGAGGTGCGGCGGCAAGGTGCGCTTGGACAGGTACCAGGCGATGGTCGCCGGCATGATGATCTTCATGAACTCCGAGGGCTGGAAGCGGATCACCCCCGGGATGTTGATCCAGCGCGTCGCACCCATGGCGTTGTGGCCCATGACGTCCACGACCACCAGCAACAGTACCCCCGTCAGGTAGGCCAACGGCACCCAGCGCGCCATGAAACGCGGCTCCAGCTGGGCGATGACGAACATCGACACCAGGCCGATACCGAACGAGGTGGCCTGCTTGAGCAGCAGGTCCCAGTTCTTGCCACTGGCCGAATAGAGTACGAACAGGCTGCCGGCCGCGAGGGCCAGCAGAATGACCAGCAACGGGCCGTCGATATGAATGCGCTGCAGAAAACTGGCGCGCCGACGCATCACATCCTCGCTGGAGAGCATGCGATCGAAATTGTTCATCACAGGGCCGATTCCTGGGTAACGGTGGCGGGAGCGAACTCGGTCTTGAGCCGGCCGTGCTCGTCGAGCAACCAGGCGTCCATGATCTGGCGCACCACCGGTGCGGCGACGCCAGAGCCGGACTCGCCGTTCTCGACCATCACCGAAATCACGATCTTCGGGTCATCGGCCGGTGCAAAGGCGACGAACAGGGCGTGGTCGCGGTGGCGTTCCTGAAGTTTGTTGCGGTCGTATTTTTCGCCTTGCTTGATCGCCACCACCTGGGCGGTACCGCTCTTGCCGGCGATGCGGTACTGGGCGCCAGCGGCAGCCTTGCGGGCGGTACCCCGGGCACCGTGCATCACCTGCTCCATGCCATGGGTAACCTTGGCCCAGTCCGACTTGTCCCGCAGGATGATGTTTTCCATGGGGTTGTCGTCCACCGGCGGCTGGCCTTCGATGGTCTTGGCCAGGTGCGGGCGATTCCACACGCCTTTGTTGGCGATCAACGCGGTGGCCTGGGCAAGCTGCAGCGGCGTGGC
Source organism: Pseudomonas sp. 39004 (assembly GCF_028682155.1). Taxonomy (NCBI): domain Bacteria; kingdom Pseudomonadati; phylum Pseudomonadota; class Gammaproteobacteria; order Pseudomonadales; family Pseudomonadaceae; genus Pseudomonas; species Pseudomonas sp. 39004. Next base: position 29,304 of record NZ_JANIAG010000020.1, on the reverse strand, counting down.
CTGCATGTAGCCCTGGCCGATACCGAGAATCAGGGTTTCGCCGGGGAACCAGGCCTGGCGGCGGGTGGCGCGCTTCCACTCACGCGACGGCATGAGCCCGGAAGATTCTTCGAACATGTCGAGGGATACCTTCTGACCAATGCCGAACTTGTTCATGTAGGTGGACAGGCGGTCGATGCCCATCTTGTGGGCAAGGTCGTAGAAGTAGGTGTCGTTGGAGCGCATGATCGCGGTATCCAGGTCGACCCAGCCATCGCCAGAGCGGTTCCAGTTACGGTATTTGTGATCGTAGTTGGGCAACTGGTAATAGCCTGGGTCGAACACCCGGCTGCCGGCATTGACCACGCCACTGTCCAGGCCGGCGATGGCCACCGCCGGCTTGATGGTCGAGCCGGGTGGGTACAGCCCGCGCAACACGCGATTGAACAGCGGCCGGTCGATCGAATCACGCAGCTCGGCATAGGCCTTGAAGCTGATGCCGGTGACGAACAGGTTGGGGTCGAAGCTCGGCTGGCTGACCATCGCCAGCACCTCACCCGTACGTGGATCGAGCGCAACTACCGCGCCACGCCGGCCGCCCAGGGCCGCTTCGGCGGCCTCCTGCAGCTTGATATCCAGGCTCAGGACGATGTCCTTGCCCGGCTTCGGGTCGGTACGCTTGAGCACCCGCAGCACCCGACCGCGGGCGTTGGTCTCGACTTCTTCGTAACCGACCTGACCGTGCAGGGCATCTTCGTAGAAGCGCTCGATACCGGTCTTGCCGATATGGTGCGTGCCGCTGTAATTCACCGGATCCAGGGTTTTCAGCTCTTTCTCGTTGATGCGCCCGACATACCCCACCGAGTGCGCGAAGTGCGCACCCTGCGGGTAGTGCCGCACCAACTGCGCGACCACTTCCACGCCCGGCAGGCGGAACTGGTTCACTGCCACCCGCGCAATCTGCTCTTCGTTGAGCTCGAACAGGATGGGCACCGGCTCGAACGGCCGGCGGCCTTGGCGCATGCGTTTTTCGAAGAGGGCGCGGTCGTCCGCTGTCAGCTCCAGCACTTCGACAATGTTGTCCAGCACCACCTGCCAGTCCCCTGCGCGTTCACGGGTCATGGACAGGCTGAAACTGGGCCGGTTATCGGCGATGATCACCCCGTTGCGGTCGAAGATCAGCCCGCGGGTCGGCGGGATCGGCTGCACATGCACCCGGTTGTTCTCCGACAGCGTCGAGTGGTAGTCGTACTGGATGATCTGCAGGTAATACAGCCGCGCGATCAAAACGCAGATAAGCAGCATGATCGCCACCGCGCCGACCACGACGCGGTTACGCACCAGGCGGGCGTCTTTCTCGTGGTCCTTGAGACGGATCGGCTGCGACATCGGACTGCTTACAGGCTCATTTGTGGTAAGGGTGCCCGGACAACACGGTCCAGGCGCGGTAGATCTGCTCGCCGATGAGTATCCTTACCAACGGGTGCGGCAACGTCAGCGGCGACAGCGACCAGCGTTGCTCGGCGCGCGCGCAGACCTCAGGCGCCAGCCCTTCCGGGCCGCCAACCATCAAATTCACCGTGCGCGCATCCAGGCGCCAGCGGTCCAGCTCGGTCGCCAGTTGCTCGGTACTCCAGGGCTTGCCATGGACCTCGAGGGTGACGATGCGTTCCCCAGGCTGCACCTTGCTCAGCATGGCCTCGCCCTCCTGACGGATCAGGCGAGCGACGTCGGCATTCTTGCCACGGGTATTCAGCGGGATTTCCACCAGCTCGAGCGACAGCTCCGGGGGCAGGCGCTTGGCATATTCATGCCAACCGTCCTCGACCCACTTGGGCATGCGCGAGCCGACCGCGATCAGGCGCAGACGCACGACGCTTCCTTATTCCCGGTCTTTGAGCTTGTCGGAGTACTCGTGGGCGTGCTCCGGGTTGTGGTGCTTGCCATCGGCAGCACGGCTCAGCTCGGCACCCTTCCACAGGCGCTCCAGGTCGTAGAACTGGCGGGCAGCGGCGGTCATCATGTGCACAATGACATCGTTCAGGTCGAGCAGCACCCAGTCGCTGTCGCCCTTGCCTTCTTCGCCCAGCGGCTGAACGCCCTTACTCTTGACCGCTTCGCGGACCTTTTCCAGCATCGCACTGATCTGGCGGTTGGAGGTACCGGTGGCAATGATCATGTAATCGGTCAGGCTGTGTTTTTCGCTGACGTCGATGACCTGGATGTCCTGGGCCTTGACGTCTTCCAGCGCGGTAATGGTCAGTTGGACCAGTTCTTCGCCGTGAATTTTCTGCTTGTTCATATAAAACTCGTTCAACTTGTTGGATGAGGTGCCGGAGCACCGTCAGTTAGGCACACGATACAGTTCGTGCGCCTCGATGTAGGCCAGTACGGCGTCCGGCACCAGGAACCTCACCGACTTGCCGCTGGCCAGCAGCTGTCGGATCTGTGTAGCCGACACCGCAAGCGGGGTCTGCCAGACGAACGAAATATTTCCCGCCGGGCCGGACATGGCGGTGGGATCGCTCTCGGAGCGCGCAGCCAGCAGGTTGCGCAGCTCGTCAGGGGGTTCTACGTCGGCATCCGGGCGTTGCAGCACCAGGATGTGACAGTGTTGCAGCAGTTCTTCCCAGCGGTGCCAGCCTGGCAAGCCACAAAAGGCATCCCAGCCCAGCACCAGGAACAACTGGTCGTGCGTGCCCAGTTCGGCGCGGATCGACTCCAGTGTGTCGATGGTGTAAGACGGCTTGTCGCGCGCGAGCTCGCGGGCGTCCACACTCAGGCGCTCGACACCCTGCACGGCGCTTTGCACCATCGCCAGGCGGTCCTGCGCGGCCACTTGCGGCGTGTCGCGGTGCGGCGGCCGGGCGTTGGGCAGCAGGCGCAACTCGTCCAACGCCATGAGCTCGGCCACTTCCAGCGCGCTGCGCAAGTGGCCGATGTGCACGGGGTCGAAGGTGCCGCCTAGAATGCCGATGCGCCGGACTGCCTGGGCCTTGCTCAACTCAGCAGGACTCCTGGCCGCGCAGCTGGCCGTCGCCGATCACCACGTACTTCTCGCAGGTCAGCCCTTCCAGGCCGACCGGGCCGCGGGCATGCAGCTTGTCGGTGGAAATACCGATCTCCGCACCCAGGCCGTACTCGAAACCGTCGGCAAAGCAGGTCGGGGTATTGAGCATCACCGACGCTGAGTCGACCTCGGCCATGAACTGGCGGGCCTGGCCCTGGTGCTCGGTGATGATTGAATCGGTGTGGTGCGAGCCATAGTGGTTGATGTGCTCGATGGCCTGGTCCAGGTCATCGACCACACGAATCGACAGGATCGCATCCAGGTACTCGGTGTGCCAGTCGTCTTCGCTGGCCGGCTTGGCGTCGATGAACGCACGCGTGCGCTCGCAGCCACGCAGTTCGACGCCCTTTTCCTGGAAACGGCGGGCCATTTCCGGCAGGAACCGTTCGGCTACGCGCTGGTCGACCAGCAGGGTTTCCATGGCGCCACAGATGCCGTAGCGGTAGGTCTTGGCGTTGAAGGCGACGCGCCAGGCCTTGTCCAGGTCGGCGTGCTCGCTGACATAGACATGGCAGATGCCGTCCAGGTGCTTGATCACCGGCACCCGCGCATCGCGGCTGATACGCTCGATCAGGCCACGGCCGCCGCGCGGCACGATGACATCGACGAACTCGGGCATGCTGATCAGCGCGCCCACGGCTTCGCGGTCGGTGGTCTCGACCACCTGCACCACTGCCGCCGGCAGGCCGGCCTCGGCCAGGCCGCGCTGGATGCAGGTGGCGATGGCACGGTTGGAGTGGATTGCTTCGGAGCCGCCACGCAGGATGGTCGCGTTGCCGGATTTAAGGCACAGGCTGGCAGCGTCGATGGTCACGTTCGGGCGTGATTCGTAGATGATCCCGATCACCCCCAGCGGAGCGCGCATCTTGCCGACCTGAATACCCGATGGGCGGTAGCTCATGTCGCGGATGGCACCGACCGGGTCCGCCAGGCTGGCCACCTGGCGCAAGCCGGTGATCATGCCGTCGATACGCGCCGGGGTCAGCGCCAGGCGGTCGAGCAGCGCTGGCTCCAGGCCATTGCCGCGGCCGGCGGCCAGGTCCAGCTCGTTGGCGGCGGTCAGCTCGGCGCGTGCGGCGTCCAAAGCGTCAGCGGCCGCTTGCAAGGCGCGGTTCTTCTGCGCGGTGCTGGCACGGCCGATCACCCGGGAAGCCTGGCGAGCAGCGCGACCCAAACGGGTCATGTAGTCAAGAACGGACTCAGTCATGGGTTCGGTGTCTTGGCGAAGGGGAAATCGGCTGATTATAACTGGCGCGCAGGTGTACGCCCAGCGGCGGCTGGCGGATGGTAGAAAATGGCTGTTCTCGGCTTGGTATTTTCAGTGCCTGTGAGGGCGAGCACCGCGCTTCCCAAGGCAAAAATCACCCTGGCGCGAAACATATCGATACCAATGAATCAGGGCACTGGTTCAGCCTCGATTAAGCCATTCATTGCTATTATCCCCGCCTTTCCACCGACGAACTGCCAGCATGCCAGCCCTGCCCGACAGCTTTTTCGACCGTGACGCCCAAACCCTGGCCAAGGCCCTGCTGGGCAAGGTCATCCGCCATCGCCAAGGCGACCTGTGGCTGGCGGCACGCATCATCGAGACCGAGGCGTACTACCTTACCGACAAAGGCAGCCATGCATCGCTCGGCTACACCGAAAAACGCAAGGCGCTGTTCCTCGACGGCGGGCACATCTATATGTACTACGCCCGCGGTGGCGACTCACTGAACTTCAGCGCCCAAGGCCCGGGCAACGCCGTGCTGATCAAATCCGCCTACCCTTGGCAGGATGCGATCTCAGGCGCCAACAGCCTGGCGCAGATGCAGTTGAACAACCCCGATGCCAGCGGCAACCTGCGCCCGGCCGAGCGCCTGTGCGCCGGCCAGACCCTGCTGTGCCGTGCACTGGGCTTGAAAGTGCCGCACTGGGACGCCCAACGGTTCGACCCCGAGCGGTTCTACGTCGACGATTGCGGCATCGCCGTACCACGGGTGATCCAGGCCGCCCGCCTGGGCATCCCACACGGGCGCGACGAACACCTGCCGTACCGCTTCGTCGACGCCGAATACGCCCGCGCCTGTACGCGGAACCCGTTGCGTCGCGGCCAAGTCGAAGGCCAAGACTTCTTCATACTCGAACAAGGAAGCTGACACATGGGCCAATGGCTCGACAGCCTGACCGGCTGGCTAAGCGCCAACCCACAGTGGCTTGGCCTGGCGATTTTCCTGGTGGCCTGCATTGAATGCCTGGCCATTGCCGGCATCATCGTGCCTGGCACGGTACTGCTGTTCGCGGTCGCCGTGCTGGCCGGCAGCGGCGCCTTCAGCCTGGGCGAAACCCTGCTGCTGGGCTTTCTCGGCGGTTTGCTGGGCGACGCGCTGTCATACACCGTCGGCAAGTATTTCCACCAGAACATCCGGCGCCTGCCGCTGCTGCGCCACCACCCGGAATGGATCGGCAGCGCCGAGGCCTACTTCCAGCGTTATGGCATCGCCAGCCTGCTGGTGGGGCGCTTCATCGGGCCGCTGCGGCCCATGCTGCCAATGGTCGCCGGCATGTTCGACATGCCGCTGCCGCGCTTCATCGCCGTCAGCCTGGTGGCCGGCGCCGGCTGGTCGGTCGCCTACCTGCTGCCAGGCTGGGCCACCGGCGCGGCCATGCGTCTGCCGCTACCGGAAGGCTTCTGGCTGGATGCAGGCATCATCGCCGGCACTCTGGCAGTCATCATCGGCCTTAGCCTGACCACCAGCATTCGTGACCAGCGCCATGGAACACGACTGATCGCCGGCATGAGCTTCGCAGCCCTGGCCGGGGTATTCCTGGGCTGGCCGTACCTGCACGAATTCGACCAGGGCGTGATGACACTGGTGCAGGAGCACCGCAGCCAGGCCGTTGACGGCGTTGTGGTGCTGGTGACCCGGCTAGGCGATTTTCGCACCCAGTTCTTTCTCGGCGGGCTGCTGACCGGCCTGCTGCTGCTCGCCCGGCAATGGCGCCACGCCCTGTTTGCCGGCGGCGCCTTGATGGGGACGGCGCTAGCCAACGGCACGCTGAAATGGCTGTTCGCCCGCGCGCGCCCCGAGGTGCTGACCGACCCGCTGACGAGTTACAGCATGCCCAGCGGCCACAGCTCGGCGTCGTTCGCGTTCTTTCTGGTGATGGCGGTGCTGGCCGGGCGCGGTCAACCGCCGCGGATGCGCCTGACCTGGGTGATGCTGGGGTGCATCCCCGCCCTGGCGATCGCCTTGTCGCGGGTATACCTGGGGGCGCACTGGCCGACCGACATTCTGGCCGGCGCCCTGCTGGCGTGCTGCGTCTGTGCGTTGAGCCTGACCTTGTCGCAGTACCGCCAACCGCTTACCGCACTGCCGCTGCGGGTGTGGTGGCTGGTGCTGCCGGCGTGTATTGCGTTGCTGGCGTTCTTTGCCATGCACGCATTGCCGCAGGCGCTGCTGCGCTATCAGTACTGAGGCCGACTGAAGCACCGCAGCATCAGGCAAACAACTCGCCCTGGATGCGCTCCAGCAGCCGCTGGATCTCTTCCAGGCGCAACTGCGGCGAATCGATCGCCAGCAAATCGAGCTTGTCCTCTTCCATGAACGGCAGCAGGTACGCCAACTGATTGGCCAACGCCTGCCGCCCGTCCACCGGTCGCGGCATGTCCAGCGCCTCGACCATCGGGTGCTCGCCCAAGGCCACCAGCAACGCCAGCAGATCTTCGTCCGGCTCGCCCACCGGGCTGTCCGCCAACTCCGGCAGCCATTGCACCTGGCCCACCAGCAACTGGTCCTTCTGCACCTCGGTCTGCTCCAGGCTGAAACGCCGCACACCTTCGACGCGGATCCCCAGCAGGCCGTTATCCTGCTGCACGAAGTCGCGGATCATCGCTTCGCAGCCGATCGAAGCCACCACCGGCGGCGCCTTGCCGACCTGCTCGCCTTCAAGGATGCACACCACACCAAAGCCCGCCCCCTGCTTCATGCAGCGGCTGATCATGTCCAGGTAACGCGCCTCGAAAATCTGCAAATCGAGAAAACAGCCGGGAAACAGCACGGTATTGAGGGGAAACAGCGGTAGCGTCATCACAACTCCTCAAGCCACCAGGCTGACCGCCAGCGGCAGGAACACCGCCGTGGCCACCCCCATCAGGCTCATCGCCAGCGCGGCAAAAGCGCCGCATTCATCACTCTCCTGCAAGGCTACCGAAGTGCCCACCGCATGCGCGGTAACGCCCAGCGACATACCACGCGCTTCAGGGCTGTGCACACCCAGCCGGGTCAGCAGCGCCGGGCCGAAGATTGCGCCAATCACCCCGGTGATCAACACGAACACCGCAGCCAGTGCGGCCACCCCGCCGATCTGCTCAGCCACCAGCATGGCGATCGGCGAAGTCACCGATTTTGGCGCCATGGTCATCAGGATCATGTGCTCGGCACCGAACCACCAGCCCAGCAGCAGGCAGCAGACGGTGGCGAACAGGCCCCCGACTACCAGCGTAGTAAATGTCGGCCAGAACAGTTGGCGGATCCGCCGCAGGTTGAGATAGAGCGGCACAGCCAGGGCCACGGTGGCAGGCCCCAGTAGCGTGTTCATGATTTCGGTGCTTTTGCGGTACTCGCTGTAGTCGATGCCACACACGAGCAGCACCCCGATCACCAGCAGCATCGAGACCAGCACCGGCTGCAGGAAGATCCAGCGGGTCTTCTCGTACGCCGCGAGCACCACCTGGTAAGCCCCCAGGGTAATGCCGATACCAAACAAGGGGTGGTGGATGACCGCGTCGAGCACGCCTTGCCAGTCGAGCATCATGGCTGCTCCTCGCGCTTGCCCTGGCGATGGATGAGCTTTTGCATCAGCACGCCGACGAATACCAAGGTCAGCAGGCACGAAATGAACAGCGCACCGGCGATCGCCCAGAAGTCGGCAGCAATATCCTTGGCATACACCATCACCCCCACCGCCGGAGGCACCAGCAACAGGGGCAGGTAACGCAGCAGGCTGCCGGCAGCCTCGTTGAGCGGCTTGCCCACCTCACCCCGGGCCATCAGGAAGGCCAGCAGCAACAGCAAGCCGATGATCGGCCCCGGTAAAAACGGCACAAACAGGTGATTGATCGCCGTACCCAGCAGTTGGAACAGCACCAGCCAGGTCAAACCACGCAACAGCATAAGCATCTCCCTCGGGCATGGCGGCCATTATAAGCACGCTGCAGCTATAAGCCGATATTCGCCGAAAAACGCATAACTTGACTGAAACGGTTCGCCGTGCTGATCTTGCACTTTCGTACCAAATGACAACCTGGAGAGTCGCGATGCCTTATGTACCGGTTACAGAGCTTTCGCAGTACGTTGGCAAGGAACTCGGACGTTCCGAATGGCTGACGATCGACCAGCAGCGCATCAACCTGTTTGCCGAGGCCACAGGCGATTTCCAGTTCATTCACGTCGACCCGGAAAAGGCGGCGAAAACACCCTTTGGCGGCACCATTGCCCATGGTTTTCTGACGTTGTCGCTGATCCCCAAGCTGATCGAGGACATCCTGGTCCTGCCACAAGGGCTGAAGATGGTGGTGAACTATGGGTTGGACAGCGTACGGTTCATCCAGCCAGTCAAGGTCGACAGCAAGGTGCGGCTGAAGGTGGACCTGGCTGAAGTGGTGGAGAAGAAGCCGGGGCAATGGTTGCTCAAGGCGATTGCAACGTTGGAAATCGAGGATGAAGACAAGCCTGCCTATATAGCTGAGTCGCTTTCGCTCTGTTTCGTCTAGGCACCACGATAACTGTGGGAGCAACTGTCTTGTGCTTGCTCTGCCATCGCCGGGGCCGCTCTGCGGCCCATTCGCGACACAAGGCCGCTCCTACAGGGTCCGCGCCTGGTCTTCTCTACAAACCCTGCGCACTCGCGTAAACTGCCAGCCTTCGCGCAGCCTCGGGCTGCCCCTGTCGATTTACCAAAGGTGCCCGCCATGCCCTGGCTGCAAGTACGCCTGGCCATCAGCCCGGAACAAGCCGAAACCTACGAAGACGCGCTGCTTGAAGTCGGCGCCGTCTCGGTCACGTTCGTGGACGCAGAAGACCAACCGATCTTCGAACCGGACCTCAACACCACGCCCCTGTGGTCGCACACCCATTTGCTGGCCCTGTTCGAGGCCGATGCCGAACCCGAGCAGGTGTTCGCCCACGTCCGCCTGCTGACCGGCGCCGAGCTGCCCGAGCACCAGGCCGAAGTGATCGAAGACCAGGACTGGGAGCGCAGCTGGATGGACAACTTCCAGCCGATGCGCTTCGGCCGCCGCCTGTGGATCGTGCCAAGCTGGCACGAAGCCCCGGAGAAGGACGCAGTCAACCTGCTGCTCGACCCGGGCCTGGCGTTTGGCACCGGCACGCACCCGACCACCGCCCTGTGCCTGGAATGGCTCGACGGCCAGCAACTCGAAGGCACCCACGTGCTGGACTTCGGCTGCGGCTCGGGAATTCTGGCCATCGCGGCGCTGCTGCTGGGCGCCCGCGAAGCGGTCGGCACCGACATCGACGTGCAGGCGCTGGAAGCCTCGCGCGACAACGCCGGGCGCAACGGCATCGCTGACGCACAGTTCCCCCTGTACCTGCCCGAGCACATGCCGGCCATGCAAGCCGACGTACTGGTCGCCAACATCCTGGCCGGCCCGCTGGTCGCGCTGGCGCCACAGTTGTCTGGCCTGGTTCGCCCTGGCGGCCTGCTGGCACTGTCGGGCATCCTTGCCGAGCAAGGCGAGGAAGTGGCCGCTGCATACGCCGCCGACTTCGAGCTGGACCCGATCGCCGTACGCGATGGTTGGGTGCGCATCAGTGGTCGCCGCCGTTAAGCGGGCCTAGAATAACCTCTGTACAACCCCGGATCGCCGCATGACCGACAGTTTCGTCACCCAGTGCCCGCATTGCCAGACCAGCTTTCGCGTCACCCATCACCAGTTGAGTGTGGCGCGCGGGGTGGTGCGTTGCGGCCATTGCCTGCAGGTGTTCAACGCCGCAAAGCAACTGCTGGAGCAGAACCGTACCGATGCCGCCAGCACCCCCGTGGTGCCGGCCGCGCCTGCCGAACCGGTCGCCGAGCCTGCGGTTACGCCCGATCCGCCCATCAGCGAGCGCCCACCCGCCATTGAGGAAGACTGGGTGCTCACCGCCCAGGCCCTCGATGAACTGGACCTGGACCAGGAGCTGGCCCGCCTTGAACGTCGCGGCGACCCTGCCGCCGCTCGCCCGGTCAAGCCGGACAACGGCTTGCAGGCCCGCCGTGACGAGCATCAGCCGGACACGCATGCCGACACCCTGTTCGGCAACGCCACCGACGACCGCTTCGAGCCGCAGCAGGCGCCCGCGCCTGCACCGGTGCTGCTGGAACAGGAACCTCTGGACCTGGAGCCGGCCCCGGGCGATCGCACCGAGCCTACCCTGGGCGGCCATCTGGACCTGGACATCGACGATGAACCGCCTGTACGCCGGGACATCGAGGCCGATGAGCACCATGCGTTCGTCAGCGAGCACTTCGCCGCCAGCGATGATGCTCCCCCTGAAAAGGGCCTGAGCGCCCGCGACGACGACGAACTGGACCTGCACCTGTCGGCCCGTCACGACGACCCTGACGCGCCGCTGCCCGGCGAACGCCTGGAGCCAGGCCTGTCCAGCAAACCCGAGCGTGCACCGCGCAAGGAGCCGCTGGTTGACGTGGTCGACGACCCGCTGCAGCTGGGCTGGGAAAAACCCCAGCCGAACTGGGGCAAGCGCCTGCTGTGGGGCTGCCTGACGCTGTTGGCCGCCGGCCTGCTGGCGTTCCAGTACGTCTGGTTCCACTTCGACGAGATGGCCCGCCAAGACCAGTACCGGCCGATCTTCCAGCAGTTGTGCCCGGTATTCGGCTGCCAGGTGCCGACCCGCGTCGACATCGCCCGCATCAAGAGCAGCAACCTGGTGGTGCGCAGCCATCCGGACTTCAAGGGTGCGCTGATCGTCGATGCGATCATCTACAACCGCGCGCCCTTCGCTCAGCCGTTCCCGCTGCTGGAGCTGCGCTTCGCCGACCTCAATGGCCAATTGATCGCCAGCCGGCGCTTCAAACCCAGCGAGTACCTCTCCGGCGAACTGGCCGGGCGTGGCGAAATGCCCAGCCAGACCCCAATCCACATCGCCCTGGACATCCTCGACCCGGGCCCCAAGGCCGTGAACTACAGCCTCAGCTTCCGCTCGCCGGAATAAGCGACAAGCGGCTAGCTGCAAGCCACAAGGCAAGAAGCCAGACCACGGCTGCTTTTGTCTTGCCGCTTGAAGCTTGCAGCTTGAAGCTCAAAGTCATAAGCCGACAACTGTTCAGATTTTATCCAAATCCATCTTTATCCGGTCACCGAGAGCGGGTATCATGCCCACCCTTTTTCGAACTCCAAGATTCGGCCCCACAACAGGGATCACCTATGTCGGCGGTACGCATCGGCCCATACACACTGCGCAACAACCTGATCCTCGCCCCCATGGCCGGGGTCACGGACCAGCCTTTCCGAACACTTTGCAAGCGCCTTGGCGCAGGCATGGTGGTGTCGGAGATGGTGTCCAGCGACATGAACCTGTGGAACAGCCGCAAGTCGAGCCTGCGCCGCATCCACGAAGGTGATCCCGAGCCACGCTCGGTACAGATCGCCGGTGGTGACGCACAGATGATGGCGGCGGCGGCAAAGGCCAACGTACAAGCGGGTGCCCAGATCATCGATATCAACATGGGCTGCCCGGCAAAAAAAGTCTGCAACAAAGCTGCAGGCTCTGCTTTATTGAGAGATGAAGCCTTGGTCAGCGAGATTCTCCACGCCGTGGTAGGCGCCGTGGACGTCCCGGTGACGCTGAAGATCCGCACTGGCTGGGATCGGGCGAACAAAAACGGCCTGAATGTGGCGAAGATCGCCGAGCAGGCCGGCATCCAGGCGCTGGCGGTGCATGGCCGCACACGCGCCGACCTGTACACCGGCGAAGCCGAATACGACACCATCGCTGCCATCAAGCAGGCGGTGTCTATCCCGGTATTTGCCAACGGCGATATCACTTCGCCAGAAAAGGCCCGGGCGGTACTGGACGCCACTGGCGTCGATGGGCTGTTGATCGGCCGCGCCGCCCAGGGGCGGCCATGGATCTTTCGCGAGATCGAGCATTACCTGCGTACTGGCGAACACTTGCCAGCCCCGCAGCTGGACGAAGTGGAACGCATCCTGCTGGAGCACCTGGCCGCGCTGCATGCCTTCTATGGCGATGTGATGGGCGTACGTATTGCCCGCAAGCACGTTGGCTGGTACCTGGCGACACGACCCGGCGGCAAGGAGTTTCGCTCCCGGTTCAATGCTTTGGAAGACACACAAGCGCAGTGCGCCAACGTTCGCGCGTTTTTCAGTGAACGTCGACAGAGCCTTGAGACAGAGGACGGACAAGGGGTGGCCGCATGACGATGATGACCGAGACATTTGTGAGTGGAACAACGCCCGTGAGCGACAACGCCAACCTGAAACAGCACCTCAACACGCCGAGCGAAGAGGGCCAGACCCTTCGCGACAGCGTCGAGAAGGCGCTGCACAACTACTTCGCCCACCTGGAAGGCGCGACCGTCACGGACGTGTACAACCTGGTGCTCTCCGAAGTCGAGGCGCCCCTGCTTGAAAGCGTGATGAACTACGTGAAGGGCAACCAGACCAAGGCCAGCGAGATGCTCGGGCTCAACCGAGGCACCCTGCGCAAGAAGCTCAAGCAGTACGACTTGTTGTAAGCCAGAATCCCAATCAGAAAAGGCGGCTCCTGCAAAGGGACGCCTTTTTTGCTGACTCCACCGCGTTATGGAATCCGAAATGACCGACCAGACTACCCGCCTGCCGATCCGCCGCGCCCTGATCAGCGTCTCCGACAAGACCGGTATCCTCGAATTCGCCCGTGAGCTGCAGCAGCTCGGTGTCGAGATCCTGTCCACCGGCGGCACCTACAAGCTGCTCAAGGATAACGGCGTGAACGCGGTGGAAGTGGCCGACTACACCGGCTTCGCCGAAATGATGGATGGCCGGGTCAAGACCCTGCACCCGAAAATCCACGGCGGCATTCTGGGCCGTCGCGGCGTCGACGACGCCATCATGAACGAGCACGGCATCAAGCCGATCGACCTGGTCGCCGTCAACCTGTACCCCTTCGAAGCGACCATCACCAAGCCAGGCTGCGACCTGCCGACCGCCATCGAGAACATCGACATCGGTGGCCCGACCATGGTCCGCTCGGCCGCCAAGAACCACAAGGATGTCGCCATCGTGGTCAACGCCAGCGACTACGCCAGCGTCCTCGACGGCCTGAAAGCCGGTGGCCTGACCTACGCCCAGCGCTTTGACCTGATGCTCAAGGCCTTCGAGCACACTGCCGCCTACGACGGCATGATCGCCAACTACATGGGCACCATCGACCAGGCCAAAGAAACCCTGTCGACGTCCGACCGCAGCGAATTCCCGCGCACCTTCAACAGCCAGTTCGTCAAGGCCCAGGAAATGCGCTACGGCGAGAACCCGCACCAGAGCGCAGCGTTCTATGTCGAAGCGCGCAAGGGTGAGGCGAGCATCTCCTCCGCCATCCAGCTGCAAGGCAAAGAGCTGTCGTTCAACAACGTGGCCGACACCGACGCCGCGCTGGAGTGCGTGAAGAGCTTCGTCAAGCCGGCCTGCGTCATCGTCAAGCACGCCAACCCGTGCGGCGTGGCTGTGGTACCGGAAGAAGAAGGCGGCATCCGCAAGGCCTACGACCTGGCCTACGCCACCGACACCGAGTCGGCCTTTGGCGGCATCATCGCCTTCAACCGCGAGCTGGACGGCGAAACCGCCAAGGCCATCGTCGAGCGCCAGTTCGTCGAAGTGATCATCGCCCCGAAAATTTCCCAGGCCGCCCGCGACGTGGTGGCTGCCAAGCAGAACGTGCGCCTGCTGGAGTGCGGCGAGTGGCCTGCCGAGCGTGCTGCCGGCTGGGACTTCAAGCGGGTCAACGGTGGTTTGCTGGTACAGAGCCGCGATATCGGCATGATCACCGCCGATGACCTGAAGATCGTCACCAAACGCGCACCGACCGAGCAAGAAGTCCATGACCTGGTGTTCGCCTGGAAAGTCGCCAAGTTCGTCAAGTCCAACGCCATCGTCTACGCCAAGCAGCGCCAGACCATCGGCGTCGGCGCCGGCCAGATGAGCCGCGTCAACTCCGCCCGCATTGCTGCAATCAAGGCCGAGCATGCTGGCCTGCAGGTACAAGGCGCGGTCATGGCATCGGATGCGTTCTTCCCGTTCCGTGACGGCATCGACAATGCAGCTAAAGTGGGTATCAGCGCCGTGATCCAGCCTGGTGGCTCGATGCGCGATGCCGAAGTCATCGCCGCAGCCGACGAAGCCGGCATTGCCATGGTGTTCACCGGTATGCGCCACTTCCGCCACTGATTTACGGCAATCGGCCGCACTGAAGCAGGCATCTGCTTCAGTGCGACCTCGTACAGCGTGAGGCTTTGCCTTGCGCCCGAAAGAATTCGAGGTTTTGACATGAAAGTTTTGATCATCGGCAGCGGCGGCCGTGAGCACGCCCTGGCCTGGAAAGTTGCCCAGGACCCACGCGTCGAGAAAGTCTTCGTTGCCCCAGGCAACGCTGGCACCGCCATTGAAGCCAAGTGCGAGAACGTCGCCATCGACGTGTGCGCCCTGGAGCAACTGGCCGACTTCGCCGAGAAGAACGTCGACCTGACCATCGTCGGCCCTGAAGCGCCACTGGTCATCGGTGTGGTCGACCTGTTCCGCAACCGTGGCCTGGACTGCTTCGGCCCCACCAAGGGCGCGGCCCAGCTGGAAGGCTCCAAGGCCTTCACCAAGGATTTCCTGGCGCGTCACAAGATCCCGACCGCCGACTACCAGAACTTCACCGAAATCGAGCCAGCCCTGGCCTACCTGCAGGAAAAGGGTGCGCCAATCGTGATCAAGGCCGACGGCCTGGCTGCGGGCAAAGGCGTGATCGTCGCCATGACCCTGCAGGAAGCCGAAGACGCCGTGCGTGACATGCTGGCTGGCAACGCCTTTGGCGACGCTGGCTCGCGTGTGGTGATCGAAGAGTTCCTGGACGGCGAGGAAGCCAGCTTCATCGTCATGGTCGACGGCCACAACGTGCTGCCAATGGCCACCAGCCAGGACCACAAGCGCGTCGGTGACGCCGACACCGGCCCGAACACCGGCGGCATGGGCGCCTACTCCCCTGCCCCGGTCGTTACCGCAGACGTGCACCAGCGCGTGATGGACCAGGTCATCTGGCCGACCGTGCGCGGCATGGCCGAGGAAGGCAACGTCTACACCGGCTTCCTCTACGCGGGCCTGATGATCGACAAGGCGGGCAACCCCAAGGTCATCGAGTTCAACTGCCGCTTCGGCGACCCGGAAACCCAGCCCGTCATGCTGCGCCTGGAATCGAGCCTGGTGCTGCTGATCGAGGCCGCTTTCGCCAAGGCCCTGGACAAGGTCGAAGCGCAGTGGAACCCACGGCCGAGCCTGGGCGTGGTACTGGCCGCCGGCGGCTACCCGGGCGACTACGCCAAGGGTGACGCAATCAGCGGCCTGGACGCGGCTGCCAAGCTCGAAGGCAAGGTGTTCCACGCTGGCACCGCCCTCAAAGATGGCCAGGTGGTGACCGCCGGCGGCCGTGTGCTCTGCGCCACCGCCCTGGGCGAGACCGTCGAAGCCGCTCAGCAACAGGCCTACCGCCTGGCAGAGCAGGTCAAATGGGACGGCAGCTTCTACCGCACCGACATCGGCTACCGGGCCATCGCCCGCGAGCGCGGTGAACACCAGCAGTAACCTTTACCGAAGCGCCGTGACGCCTTGCGCCCACGGCCTTCGGCTCGTCGACAGGGCTCTGTGTGGGCCTTGCCTTCGACTTGGCGCGCCGCGCATAGTTAGTATCCGGCACATCGGCTAAGAAGGGATTTCGTAGTGCGTCGGCTTCGGATTGCCACAGCTCTGATCGTCAGCTTGCTGACCTTGCTCTGCCTGCTCCCGGCTTCGGCCGAAGAAGGCGGAGGCTGGTCCGTGCTGCTCGACGAACAGGCCAACCTGCAATTGAGCGACGTGCGCTCCGATCGCTACCGCAACCAGTTCAGCCCCCTGCTGCTCGCCGACCTGGACGCGGCCCCCGCAGAACAAGCCCTGTGGCTGCACTATCGCCTGGAACCCGGCGATCAGGAGCAACTGCTGCGGGTCTTCGCCCCAGACCTGTCAGGCCTGGACCTCTACGCCCTCGAGGGCGACAAATTACTCCGTCAGCTGCACCACGGGCGCCAGGCCGGCAATGCCAGCCCGACCCTGCGCGGCAGCGACCATGTACTGCCCCTGCCCAACAGCAAGCAGCCGCTGGACATCTACCTGCGCCTGGTCTCCGAACATCAACTGCGCCCGGCCATCAGTCTGGAGCCCGCCGCCGTGGCCGCCTCGGACCAAAGCCGGCCACTGTTGTTCGGCATGCTCTTTGGCGGCCTGGTGATGCTGATCCTGCACAACCTGATCCGCTTCCTCTATAGCCGCTCCAGCACTACCCTGATTCTGGCCCTGTACCATGGGCTGATGTTGCTCAGCGGGTTGATCCTGCTCAACCTCAGCGGCCCTTGGTGGCATGTGTGGCACAGTGCGCAAACGCCCGCTGCCTACCTCACCCTGGTGCTCGCGGGCCTGGCGGGGCTGTATTTCACCCTGCATTTCTTCTCGCCGTGCAATTCGCCGCGGCTGAACCGCCTGCTACAAGGCGAGATGCTGGTGGCGGCAGTCAGCGGCCTGGTGCTGCTGTTCGTCGACACCTTGCCGCTCAACCTGATGACCTATGCGCTGCTGGCCCTGGGCAGCGTCAGCATGCTGCTGGTCAGCACCTTCCACTGGTACAAGGGCTATGCGCCAGCCCGTCTGTTCAGCCTCGCCATGGTGGTCTACAACCTTGGCGGGCTGGTACTGCTGCCTGCGCTGCTGGGCCTGACCCGCACCTCGACGCCCTGGCTGCTGTGCGTGCTCATGGGCCTGACCGTCGTCAGCGGCCTGCTGCTGAACCTGGCGGTCAGCGAACGCCTGCGGCGCATGAGCGAAGAGCGCTTCAGCGCCAGCCGCGCCTTGGCCGCCAGCGATGCCGAGATCAACGCCAAGGCCGAGTTTCTGGCCAAGATCAGCCACGAAATCCGCACGCCCATGAACGGCGTGCTGGGCATGACCGAGCTGCTGCTCGGCACGCCGTTGTCGGTCAAGCAGCGCGACTATGTGCAAACCATCCATAGCGCCGGCAACGAGCTGCTGACGCTGATCAACGAGATCCTCGACATCTCCAAGCTGGAGTCACGGCAGATCGAGCTGGACGATGTGCAGTTCGACCTCAACGCCCTGATCGAGGACTGCCTGAACATCTTCCGGGCCAAGGCCGAGCAGCAGAACATCGAGCTGATCAGCTTTACCCAGCCGCAAGTGCCACGGGTGATCAGTGGCGACCCGACACGCCTGCGCCAAGCGCTGTCGAGCCTGCTGGAAAATGCCCTGAAAAACACCGACCAGGGCGAGATCCTGCTGGTGGTGGCGCTCGACCAGCGCGGCGCGGCTCCGCGCTTGCGCATTGCCGTACAGGACAGCGGCGAACCGTTGCCCGCCGCCGAGCGCGAAGCGCTGCTGCAAGCCGAGCTGCACAGCCACCACTTTCTCTCCAGCAACAAGCTGGGCGGCCACCTCGGGCTGGTCATCGCCAAGCAGTTGATCGGCCTGATGCAGGGCGAATTCGGCATCAAGAGCAGCAGCGGCATGGGCAACACCCTGTGGCTGACCCTGCCACTGGACCCTTCGCGCCTTGAACAGCCACCGGCCGACCTCGACGGCCCGCTGCGCGACGCCCGGGTACTGGTGGTGGACGACAACGACACCTGCCGCAAGGTGCTGGTGCAGCAGTGCAGCGCCTGGGGCATGAATGTCAGCGCGGTGCCGTCAGGCAAGGAGGCGCTGGCCTTGCTGCGCACCAAGGCCCACTTGCGCGATTACTTCGATGCCGTGCTGCTGGACCAGAACATGCCCGGCATGACCGGCATGCAGCTGGCGGCCAAGATCAAGGAAGACCCCAGCCTCAACCACGACATCCTGGTGGTGATGCTCACCGGCATCAGCAATGCGCCGAGCAAGGTCATCGCGCGCAACGCCGGGGTCAAGCGGATTCTCGCCAAACCGGTGGCGGGCTATACACTCAAGACCACGCTGGCTGAAGAGCTGGCCCAGCGCGGCCGTGAGCAAGCGGTGCCCGTCAGCCCCCCGGGTACCCCGCAAGCATTGGACCTGCCCAGCGACTTCCGCGTGCTGGTCGCCGAGGACAACAGTATTTCCACCAAGGTCATCCGTGGCATGCTCGGCAAGCTCAACCTTGAGCCCGACACGGCCTGCAACGGTGAAGAGGCGTTGCAAGCGATGAAAGCGCAACGCTATGACCTGGTGCTGATGGACTGCGAGATGCCCGTGCTGGACGGCTTCTCGGCGACCCAGCAACTGCGCGCGTGGGAAGCCGCACAGCAGCGCCAGCGCACGCCAGTGGTGGCGCTGACTGCGCATATCCTCGCCGAGCACAAGGAGCGCGCCAAGCTGGCGGGCATGGATGGGCACATGGCCAAGCCGGTGGAGCTGTCGCAATTGCGCGAGCTGATCCAGTATTGGGCGAATCACCGGGAAGCCAAGACGGACCCTGCGCCTATCCCGTAACCCATGCCGATGAAGTGCCAACAGGCCTGCACCGCAGCCGAGGATCAACGCCCATGCTCCATGAGTTGTTCAGCGTCTACCTGAAGATGCTCGTGCTCTACAGCCCGTTCTTCGTGCTGTCCTGTTTCATCAGCCTGACCCGTGGCCACTCCAGCAAGGAACGCAAGCAGCTGGCCTGGAAGGTGGCCTTCGCCGCACTGGTCGCCAGCATTCTGCTGTACCTGTTCGGGCGGGCGATCTTCGGTATTTTCGGCATCACCGCCGACGCCTTCCGCATCGGTGCCGGCAGTGTGCTGTTCATCTCTGCGCTGGGCATGGCCCAGGGCAAACCCGCCGTGCAAGCCGACAACGTGCAGCAGGATGTGACCATCGTGCCGCTGACCATCCCGTTGACCGTCGGCCCCGGCACCATCGGTGCGCTGCTGGTGATGGGCGTGGGCCAGCCGCACTGGGACGACAAGTTGCTGGCCATCGTCAGTATCGCGCTGGCCAGCTTTACCGTGGGCCTGGTGCTGTACCTGTCGCACGGCATCGAGCGGCTGCTCGGTGACCAGGGCCTGCAGATCGTCAGCCGTCTGATGGGGCTGTTCGTCTGTGCCCTGGCGGCGCAGATCATTTTTACCGGGATCAAGGGTTACCTCATCGGCCCAGCTTGACCTGCTGCAACATCTGGCGGTTGTGCTCCGAGATCTGCAAGAGCACGCGTTGTCGATGCGCGTCGCGAAACACCGCCGGGTCGAATGTGATGGCCGCCACCCTTTCCGAGAGTGAATTGTCATCACGCTTGGTGCGCAGGCTGAGCACGCCACGGCTCGAGTGTGTGACGTCCACCTCCAGGTAATGGAGGATGAGCACGATGCAGCCATTGGCCTGGGTCACGCACGGCAACAGCTGCACATATCGCTTGCGTTCATGCTGGACGCGCGACTGAAACAGCTGCAGCCCCTGCATGTGCTCGGTCAGCGATTGCAGCGCCCACTGGGTGATGATCGACCCCGCCTGCCCGGCCTGGGCGATCATCTGAAAGACAGCAGGGTCAAACCCTTCCTCTGTCGCAGGCCGGGCCAACGCTTGCAGCTTGAGTTGATAATTGTCGAACCAGTGCATCGCTTCACCCGAGCGCTGGGCCTGGAGTACTTGCTGTTGCACCATCAAGTTGGCCAACTTGATGTCCTCCCGATCCTGAGCGGCCACATTAGCCAGGAACGACGCATTTCCGCCCAGGTTACTGTTGGCTGCCAGTTCCTTGCTGGTGATTTCATTCATGGCCTTGCCCTCCCGGTAAGTTCACCGCCAATCGATACTGCTCGCGCTTGCCGGACAACGTCTCATCGACAAGGTCGCGAACGCTATCGAACAGGCTTTCGTCCACCAGGTAAGTCGTCGTGTGCGCGCTGACCTTGCTCAACGCTGCGTGATCTACCCGCCAACCAGGCGCTTGGCATGACAGTGGCTCGCTGCTGCCGAACCACAACTCACTGCCGATGATCAACGGCCCGGGCAGCAGCAGGCGCAGCTCGGCATTGAACTGACAGCCGGTAATGCACGCTTGACACAGGGGCTGCAGCCGTTGCCGGTCCAAGGCATCGAGACCGGCAAGTGCGCGGCTGAGCGAAGCCTGCGAAGGCCCTGGCACATGCTTTGTGAGCCCCGTTTTCAACGCCTGCAAGGGTTCCAGCGACGCCTCAGTGGAACTCGGTAACGGGTGGCTGTACAGCGATGTGAAGGCACACCCCATCGAAGCCTGGATGGCCTGGTAGAGGCTCCGCCATTCAGTGATTTCTTTTATATCGGGCATCTCGCCAACGCTGCCCAGATAGGCCAGCAACTGCAGATCGAGGAGGTCATTGATCTGCCGACGGCCCAATGCATTACTCGCCAGCACCAGGCTATTGCCGTTGAGCCACAGTGAAAATTCATCCTGCATCATGTGCTCCTAGTGAGTGCGCACCGAGCTCAGGCTCGGCGCGTACCGGCTTAGGCCTTGAGCTTCAGGGAGAGCAACGTGCTGCGGGCATTGGCATGCACACGCTCGACCAGGATGTCCTTGTTGGCCTCGTACAACGAGCGATGGAATGTCAGCGCGGCAGAGGCGGTGGAGTTGGTGCTACCTGTGCTGCTCCATTGGAACAGCAAGTAGTTGCCGCCCCCCTTGGGAGTGGCATCGGTCTTCACGGCACTGAGCAACATCACCACTTCGCCATTGCCAGACTGGTGGCACTGCGCCACCGACAGGCCTGTGCGGTCTGTTTCACTTGCCCCATGGCTGACCAGCTCTACTGCGGCTTCGCTGTCTGCCAAGGTATTGACTACCGCCTTGCCCATGTCCAGGGCGGCGGCCCCAGCCCCGACGGCTCCTGCTGCAAAGCCGGCAGCGGCTTTCAGGCCCTTGCCTAAAAGGTTGCTCAGGTCGAGTTTGATGTCGCTTTCCGTGACCCTGATCAGCTCATAGCTGATCGGCAGCCAGCCGCACTGCTGCATCACTTCTATATACATTCCGAACCACTGCTCGGTCTCACTAACCGGGTGATGCTCGGCAGTGGCAGCTTGGTTGGCGAATACGTGGCATTCCTTGGCGGCGTTGATGTTTTCCGAGCTCATGTTGTCAGGGAAGACGAACACGTTGTTGCCCGGCAGCACATCGACGCGCTGGTTGTCGTCGGCAGTTGTCATGGCGAATACTCCGTTGGTGAATGAAAGAGCTGAAGCCTGAGGCTTCAGCGCTCGAATCTACCGACGACTTGCGTGCAAAACTGCCGTGAAGACCTTCCCCGCTGGGGATGAGGGCCTTACGCTACAACCGGATACCAGCGCGGGGTGTACACCCACTCTTTGCCTTCAGCCCACTGGAACCGGCAGGTTGTCGACGACCCCACCAGCACCATGGTGCGCATGTCGACCATTTCTGGCATCAGCTCGGCCAAGGAGACGACCTTGAGCGTCTGCCCAGGCCTACCGATATCGCGACCAAGGACTACAGGCGTTTGCCCTTCGCGGTGTCGGCGGACGATGTCCAGTGCCAACCCCAATTGCTTAGGCCGGGCCTTGGAAATCGGGTTGTAAAAGGCCATTACCAGGTCCGCCTGGGCGGCCAGGTCCAGACGTTTTTCAATGATCGACCACGGCTTGAGGTTGTCCGACAGCGACATCACGCAGAAGTCGTGCCCCAGCGGTGCACCCGCCTGAGCGGCAGTGGCCAGCGAGGCCGAAACCCCCGGCAGGATCTCGAGATCGACCCGATGCCAGGCCGGGTCACTGGATTCGTGCAGCGCTTCGAGCACCGCCGCGGCCATGGCGAACACGCCCGGGTCACCCGACGACACCACCACCACCGAACGCCCTTGGGCGGCCAGTTCGAAAGCATGCCGAGCGCGCTGCATCTCTTCGCGGTTGTCGGTGCAATGCTGCACCTGATCTGCGCGGAACGGCCCGGCCATGCGCACGTAGGTTTCGTAGCCGAGGATGTCCTCGGCGCGGGCCAGCTCGGCCTTGACCGCCGGCACCATCAGCTCGGCAGCGCCTGGGCCAAGGCCGATCACCGCCAGCCGACCACGGCGGCGGCCGACCTGCGCGGCATCCACCGGCGCCGGGGCCACAGCGATGACGGTATCCGCCTGCTCGATCAACTCGGCGCCGGGTAGCGCCTGGGCCAGCATGTCACGCAGGTCGCCAGGCTTGGCTGCAAAACGCAGCGCCACGCCAAGGGCCTGTGCAGCCTCGTGCAGGGCGGCATCGGCCATGGCGTGCTCGCCAGCCAACAGGCAGGCCAGCGATTGCTCGGCGATACCCGCCGCCTGCAGCGCGGCGCGGATGCCTTGCAGGTCAGCGGTATCGACGCCCACCACGACCGAACGCGGGTGGATCAACAGCTCATCACGGCTGCTCGGGCGTGCCTGATGGCCGACATGAATGGTGCGCCGGGCGCTCTCGCTCGCGGGCAGCTGCGCCTGCTCAAGCCAAGGTGCATCGCCTTCGACGCGCACCGCCTCGCCGGCCAGCAGGTCAGAGACAAAGCGCTTGCCTTGCTCGATGTCCGCCAGGGCATAGCCCTGTGGCGGGTTCAGCAGGCAGGTGCCAAAGCGCAGCTCGCCACTGGTGGTGATGGCCGCAGCCACGCCCAGTGCCTCGCCGATCTCACGCGCCATCACATTCACCCCACCCAGGCCACCGAGCAGCGGCACCACCGCACTGCCATCCTCGGCCACTGCCAGCACCGGCGGCTCGACGCCTTTTTCACTGAGCAGGCTGGCCAGGCTGCGGATGACGATACCTGCGGCGCACAGGGCGATGATCGGGGTGTCCTGCTGATACAGCGTGCGCAGGGTGTCGCCAAACGATGCGTAAAGCTGATCGGCGCCCTCGACCCGGCCACTCAGGCCATGGATCGAGGCCTGTGGATAACACTGCTGAATGCGCTGCGCCGTGGCCAGGCTGCCAGGGCCAAGCACGACGATTGCCGGTGCCTTGTGCATGCTCATCCCTGCCATTTTTCACCCGGTACGATGATCAGCGAGAAGTACGGCGACGACAGCGGGTCGACCTCCGCCAGCGGCACGATCTTCTGGTTGGCCATGGTTGCCCGTTCGACATACAGCGCACGCCCGTCCAGGCCCAGCTCGGCCAGCACCTCACGCACCTTGGGGAAGTTGCGGCCAAGCTTCATGATCACGGCAGCATCGGCATCGGCCAGGCGCCGCTTCAGCTCTTCGGCCGGCAGCACGCCCGACAGTACCGAAAGGCTCTGGTTACGGTAGACCAGCGGCGCGCCCAACACCGACGCCCCGCCGAGCATCGAGCACACGCCAGGGATCACTTCGGCCTCATAGCGCTGCGCCAGGCGGTCATGCAGGTACATGTAGGAGCCGTAGAAGAACGGATCGCCCTCGCAGATCACCGCCACGTCGCGGCCGGCATCCAGGTGCTCGGCAACCTGCACACTGGCTTCATCGTAGAAATCGCTGATCACCTGTTCATAGGACAGCGGCGCCGGCAGCGCTTCGGTGGTGACCGGGTAGACCAGCGGCAGCAGTGTCTGCTCGGCCTGCAGGTGCGCCTCGATGATGCCGAACGCGTTGCCGCGCTTGCCCTTGGCCACGAAGTAGCCGACAACCGGCGCCTCGCGCAGCAGGCGCAGGGCCTTGACGGTGATCAGTTCAGGGTCGCCGGGGCCTACGCCCAGGCCGAGCAGACGTCCACGTGGGGTCATCATTCCACCTCCGTGGCCAGGGCGTTGACCGCGGCAGCGGCCATCGCGCTGCCGCCCAGGCGGCCTTGCATGATCACGAACGGCACGCCGCGGCTGTCGGCGGCCAGCATGGCCTTGGATTCGGCCGCACCCACGAAGCCGACCGGGAAGCCGAGAATCAGCGCAGGCTTGGGCGCACCGGCGTCGAGCATTTCCAGCAGGTAGAACAGTGCGGTCGGGGCATTGCCGATCACCACCACGCTGCCTTCCAGGTGTGGGCGCCACAGCTCCAGGGCCACGGCAGAACGGGTATTGCCGGCGTCTTTGGCCAGGCCAGGTACACTCGGGTCACGCAGGGTGCAGATCACCGGGTTGTTCGCCGGCAGGCGCGCGCGGGTGATGCCTTCAGCGACCATGTGCGCATCGCACAGGATCGGCGCGCCGTTGGCCAGGGCCTCGCGCCCGGCGCGGCCAGCCCCTTCGGAGAACTGCAGGCCGTCGATGGCCTCGACCATGCCGCAGGCATGGATCACGCGCACGGCGAGCTTTTCGAGGTCTGCGGGTATCCGCTCGAGTCGGGCTTCCTCGCGGATGATCCGGAAGGAATTGCGATAGATCTCCTGACCATCGCGGATGTAGTCAATCATCAAGGTGCTCCGTCGGCAGGTCGAGCATGGCGCCTGCTTCGTTCAAGGTGAGGTCGATGGCGCGCAGGGCACCGAAGCCCGGCAGGCGCGCATCGCGCACATACAAGTCGTAACGGCCCGGTGAACGGGCCAGCAAAGTGGCCGGGGCAACATGGGCCACGGCGCAGGATCGGGGGCAACCGGACAGGTGGACGCTGCCGGGAACGCCTGGGCCGAGCAGCGCGGCCAGGGCAACGGCATCGGCCTTGGTCTCGCCGTGGGCCTTGGCGCATCCACTGCTGCCGGTGCACGCGGTGATGCGCGCCAGCGGCTCATCGCGGTGGCAAAGCAGGCCCAAGGCGGCCAACTGCGCCTGGGCCTGCTCGATGTGGGCCGGGTCGAGATTGGTCAGCACCAGGCTTTGCCAGGGGCTCAGGCGCAGGCTGCCGTCACCCAGGTGGCGGGCGATGTGCGCGGCACCGCGCAGCATCTCCGGCGTCAACCGGCCCTGGGGCGGGGCGACGCCCAGCGCACGGCCGTGGTTTTGTGGCAGTACCCCCAGCCATACGGGCTGGTTTCGTGCACGGCGCCATTGCAGCACGGCAGCATCGCGACGAATGTCCAGGCCGAGCCCTTCGACGAAAAACGCGGCCGAACAGCCTTCCAGCAATTGGCGCATACGCGATTGGTCCGCAGACGCCAGGTCAAGGAAACGCGCCAGCACCGCACGCACCAGGGCCAGGCCCTGCTCCAGCGGCACGGCACCGAGCACCTGGCCATCGGCCGGGCAGCCCGCCAGGCCAAACGCCAGCCACGTGCGCTGCTCAAGGTGCAGGGCCGAAAGCCATAGGTCATGGGGGTGTTCGAGCATGGCCAGGCTTTCGCCGGCGTCCAGCTGCACGGCGAACTTGGCCGACAATTGGTGAAAACGCGGTGTGCTTTCCAGCATGGCGAGGATCTGCCCCGCCAATGGCCGTGCGTCCAGCAACATGGCCGGATCATGCCCGGCCAGCGGGCTGAGCATCAGGTTGCGCACATCGTCACCGGCGGCATCGCGCGGGCCCAGGCCGGCAGCCAGCAGCCTGGCGACCAGGCCACTGTGGTCGCTGCCGATACCACGGATTTGCAGGTTGGCGCGGTTGGTCGCCTCGATCACGCCACCGGCGAAGCGCTCGGCGGCCTCGGCCACGGCATCGGCCTGATCGGCCAGCAGCAGGCCCCCGGGCAGCTTGACCCGGCAAATCCCGCCATCACGGGCACTGACGATGCGCCACAACCCCGGGCAGGCCGAGGGGCGAGGTGAAACATCGGGGGCTTGGGCCTGCGTCAAAGGGGTGTCCGGCAATCTGTGAAGTGCGCTTGAGTGTAGAAGGCGCGGTATTATGCCTGCTTTGTCCGGCGGCATGAAAAGCCGGTGGTCGAGCTTATCGTTTACCAGGGGCCGCTTCGCGCCCCAGAAATGGCGGATTGAAACACATGGCACCCTGGCTGACAGTAGTAGGCATCGGCGAAGACGGCTTCAACGGCCTGGGCAAGCAGGCCCGGCGCGCCCTGCTGGGCGCTTCGCGGATCTTCGGCAGCCCCCGCCAACTGGCCTTGCTGCCGCGCTGCGTGGTCGGCGAGCGGCTGAGCTGGCCCAGCCCGTTCTCCCTGGCGCCGGTACTGGCAGCGCGCAGTGCCCCTGTCTGCGTGTTGGCCAGCGGCGACCCGATGTTCTTCGGCGTCGGCGCCAGCCTGGCTCGCCAGGTGCCCGCCAGCGAGATGCGCGTGCTGTCGATGCCGTCTTCTTGCGCCCTCGCCGCCGCCCGCCTGGGCTGGCCGCTGCAGGAGGTGCAGGTGGTATCGGTGGTCGCCCGGCCGCTGGCGGCGCTCAATGCCCACCTGCACAGCGGTGCCCTCCTGCTGGTACTGAGCAATGACGGCGACAGCCCTGCCGCGATTGCCGCCCAGCTGTGCGCGCGTGGTTTCGGGCCAAGTCGCCTGCGCGTGTTCGAACACCTTGGCGGCGCCGATGAACGCGAACTGGCCGGCAGCGCCCAGGACTGGCCTCACACCCAGGTTGCAGCGCTGAACCTGGTGGCCATCGAGTGCCTCGCCGCGCCCGATGCACCACGCCTGCCACGGGTTGCCGGGCTGCCAGACACGGCTTTCCAGCATGACGGCCAACTGACCAAGCGCGATGTCCGCGCCATCACCCTGGCCCGCCTCGCCCCGCAGCCCGGCGAGCTGCTGTGGGACGTGGGCGCGGGCTGTGGCTCGATCGGCATCGAGTGGATGCGTGCCCACCCTGCCTGCCGTGCGTTGGCCATCGAGGCCGACGAAGGGCGCCAGGGGTTTATCGAACACAACCGCGATGCGCTGGGCGTACCTGGCCTGCAACTGGTACGCGGCAAGGCGCCAGCGGCATTGGCAGGCCTTGAGCAACCCGACGCGATCTTCATCGGTGGCGGGGTAACCCGTGAAGGCGTGCTGGAGCTGTGCTGGGAGCGTCTGCGCCCGGGTGGGCGACTGGTGGCCAACGCAGTCACCCTGCAAAGCGAGTTGGCCCTGGCGCATTTTCGCGAGCAGCACGGTGGCGAGCTGACCCGTATCCATGTTGCCCACGCGCAGCCGCTGGGGGCGTTCGACACCTGGCGCCAGGCCTTGCCGATCACCTTGCTGGACGTGGTGAAACCCTTCGATGCGTGAAGAAACCCACGAACAACCCGCGCCGCTGCGCAGCGGCCTGACCACCGGCAGCTGTGCCACCGCCACCAGCCTCGCAGCGGCGCGCCTGCTGCTGACAGGCGTTTGTGACGACGCAGTGAGCATCACCCTGCCCAAGGGCAAGGTGGTGCAGATGCGCCTGGAGTTCTGCCGTCGCGCAGGCCTGTGCGCCGAAGCCGGCACCCTCAAGGACGCCGGCGACGACCCGGACGTGACCCATGGCGCCCTGCTCTACAGCCAGGTCCGCTTGCTGGCCGAACCCGGCATCCGCTTTGTCGCCGGCCATGGCGTGGGGACCGTGACGCGCCCGGGGCTGGTACTGGCGGTGGGCGAGCCGGCGATCAACCCGGTGCCCCGGCGCATGATTGGCGAACACCTGCAAAGCCTGGCCGAGGCGTGTGCCTATCATGGCGGCTTCGAAGTGACGGTCAACGTGCAGGGCGGTGAATTGCTGGCGCTCAAGACCATGAACCCGCGCCTGGGCATCCTCGGCGGGCTGTCGATCCTGGGCACCAGCGGCATCGTCCGGCCGTTTTCCTGCGCGGCCTACATCGCCTCGATCCATCAAGGTATCGACGTGGCCCACACCAACGGCTACACGCACATTGCCGCCTGTACCGGCAACGCCAGCGAAGACACCATGCGCCGGGTCTACGGCCTGCCGGAAATCGCCCTGATAGAAATGGGCGACTTCGTCGGTGCCGTGCTCAAGCACCTGCGCAAGGTGCCGGTACCGCGCCTGAGCCTGTGCGGTGGCTTCGGCAAGATCAGCAAGCTGGCCGCCGGGCACATGGACCTGCACAGCCGCCATTCGAGCATCGACCTGCCGCAACTGGCCGGCTGGGCGGCGGCTGTCGGCGCCGATGCAAACCTTCAGGCCGCGATCATCGCCGCCAACACCAGCCAGCAAGCCCTGGCACTGGCCCATGCCGCCGGCATTGCCCTGGGCGACGCCGTCTGCGCGCATGCGCTGGCATTCGCCCGCAGCGTGGTGCCCGCGCAGGTCCAGGTCGAGGTGTTCGCCATCGACCGCCAAGGCGGTATCGTCGGCCAGGCGGGCGTGCAATGAGCGCGCGCATCCTGCTGCTGGGCGGCGTGACCGAGGCCCTGGCCATCGCCCGCCAGCTGGGCCCGCAGCATGTCTACAGCCTGGCAGGCATCGGCCGCGTGCCGCAGGACCTGCAATGCCAGGTGCGGGTTGGCGGCTTTGGCGGTGCCGAAGGCCTTGCCCGCTACCTGCGTGAGGCGGGTATCACCCTGTTGATCGATGCCACCCACCCCTATGCCGCGCAAATCAGCCACAACGCCGCCGTCGCGTCACGCACCGCAGGTGTTCCGTGCTGGGCGTTGCGCCGGCCTGCCTGGCAAGCGCAGCCGGGTGACGACTGGCGCGAGGTGCAAGACTGGGCGGGGCTGATCGACGCACTCGCGCCCTTCCGGCGGCCGCTGTTCACGCTGGGGCGCGAGCCGTTGCAACATCTGGCAGAGATACCGCCGGAACAGTTCTGGACATTGCGGGCCCTGGAAGCCTGCCCGGGTAACGACCGCTGCGAAGTGATTGGCGCGCGTGGGCCGTTTCGTATTGAAGAGGAGCGTGCGTTGTTCGCGCGGCGGCAGATTGATGTGCTGATCAGCAAGAACAGCGGCAGCCTGGCGACCGAGCCCAAGCTTGAAGTGGCACGGGAGCTAGGGGTGCCGGTGTTGATTCTGAAGCGGCCGGAGCTGCCTGGGGTGGATCGGGAGTATGGGGCGTGCGAAGCGTTGATGGCGGACTTGGACCGCGGGTAGGGACGAGGCGCATGGCGTGGGTTTTGTAGCGCCTTCGAGATCGAGCGCCGCCCGCGCGGCGCGTCGCGAGCAAGCTCGCTCCTACATTCGTTTCGTGCCAGTAATACCTGTACCATCGCACGCGACCGCCTTGTTTGTACGACGCGATATTGAGGCGGGCGCGAAAAGGGGCGCGCGCCAATGCCTCAGGAATAACTGG
>NZ_JANIAG010000002.1:0-84259 GCF_028682155.1 Pseudomonas sp. 39004 | reverse complement strand
CTGCAAAGCAGCCCCAAATCTCAAATGCAAAGCAGGATCAGCGCCCAACCACCTTGGGCTTATAGGCGCAATACCCAGGCCGTGGCCCGACCTTGGGGTGGTTGCGGCAGGTATCTGGCCGCTTGTCATAAATGGTGCACAGCCGGCTCTTGCGGTCCAGATACATGCAGTCATCGTTGCTCATCCGGGTCAGGGTGAAGATGCCCGACTTCTGGTTGAAGCGCTCGATGATGCCTTCCTTCTGCAGGCGTTTGGCCACGTTTTTCGGTGGTTCGTCTTTTTCGAACTCGTCGACCACGCCGATGCGGATCAGATCCTTGATCTTCACTTCCACGGGCAGCGTGCAGCAGGTCGAGTGACAGCCACCGCACATGTGGCTGGCATAGCGTTGCCAGGTTTCCAGGCGGTCGACTTCGGCCGCGGCAATCAGGGTCGTTTTCATCGTTATGGGGGTGAATCACGGTCTTGGGGCGCGCGATCATACCGGAGTTGTTCAATTTGTGAACAACCTTTTGCCTGATTCCTTCATCAGGCATGAAAACTGCGAACAGGTACTGTCAGTCCCTGTCGAAGGGTCTAGTCTCATCAATCTCCCTCCGTATTCGTCTACTTGCCCGAGGATGCCGCATGTCCCAGGAACCCAAAGCACGTGACGCCGAGGTGGCCGATTTTCGCGCCGCTGTGCTGGATAAGCTGACCTACGCGGTCGGCAAGGACCCCGAGCATGCCTTCGACCATGACTGGTTCGAAGCCATTGCCCTGGCGGCGCGTGATCACATGGTCGATCACTGGATGGACCATACCCGTCAGGCCTACAGGCGCAGTCAGAAACGGGTCTATTACCTTTCCCTGGAATTTCTCATCGGGCGGCTGCTATATGACAGCCTGAGCAACCTGGGCTTGCTCGACATCGCCCGCGAAGCCCTCGATGGCCTGGACGTCGATCTGGAGCGCATCCGCCTGCTGGAGCCGGATGCCGCACTGGGCAATGGTGGCCTGGGGCGCCTGGCGGCTTGCTTCATGGAAAGCATGTCGACCCTGGGCATTGCCGCCCATGGCTACGGTATCCGTTACGAGCACGGCCTGTTTCGCCAGGCGGTGGTCGATGGTTGGCAGCAGGAGCAGACCGAGAACTGGCTGGACTTCGGCAACCCCTGGGAGTTCGAGCGCGCCGAGGTGATCTACCCGATCAGTTTCGGCGGCAGCGTCGAGACCGTGCAGGACCCACACGGCCAGCAACGGCAGGTGTGGTCGCCCGGCGAGACGGTGCGGGCGGTGGCCTATGACACGCCGGTGGTCGGCTGGCGTGGCGCCAGCGTCAATACCTTGCGCCTGTGGCGGGCGCGGGCGCTCGAGGAGCTGCACCTGGAGCGCTTCAACGCCGGCGACCACCTGGGTGCGGTCGCCGAAGTGGCGCGCGCCGAGAGCATTTCGCGCGTGCTGTACCCGGCCGACAGTACCGAAGCCGGGCAGGAGCTGCGCCTGCGCCAGGAGTACTTCTTCGTCTCGGCTTCGCTGCAGGACTTGCTGCGCCGCCACCTGAACATGCATGACAGCCTGCTCAACCTGCCCGATGCCGCCGCCATTCAGCTCAACGACACCCACCCCTCGATCGCCGTGGCCGAGTTGATGCGGCTGCTGGTCGACCAGCACGAAGTGCCTTGGGATACCGCCTGGGAGCTGACCGTCGGCACGCTGGCCTACACCAACCACACCTTGCTGCCGGAGGCACTGGAAACCTGGCCGGTGGCGCTGATGGAGCGCATGCTGCCGCGGCACATGCAGATCATCTACCTGATCAACGCCTACCATATCGACGCCCTGCGCGCGAAAGGGCTGCACGACTTCGACGTGTTGCGGGCCGTGTCGCTGATCGAAGAAGACAACGGCCGCCGGGTGCGCATGGGCAACCTTGCGTTTCTCGGCTCGCATAGTGTGAACGGCGTGTCGGCACTGCACAGCCAGCTGATGAAGAGCACGGTGTTCGCCGAGCTGCACAAGCTGTACCCGCAGCGGATCAACAACAAGACCAACGGCATCACCTTCAGGCGCTGGTTGTTCCAGTCCAACCCGCCACTGACCGAGATGCTGGTCGAGGCGCTTGGGCCCGAGCTCAAGGATGACCCTGAAGGGCTGCTGGCCAACCTCGTGCCCTTTGCTGACAAAAGCAGCTTCCGCAAGCAGTTCGCCGCCCAGCGCCTGCACAGCAAGCGCGCCCTGGCCAGCATCATCCAGGACCGTATCGGCGTTACGGTGAACCCCGAGGCGATGTTCGATGTGCAGGTCAAGCGCATCCACGAGTACAAGCGCCAGTTGCTCAACCTGCTGCACACCGTGGCGCTGTATCAGGCCATTCGCAACGACCCCGGTACCAATTGGGTACCACGGGTGAAGATCTTCGCCGGCAAGGCTGCGGCCAGCTACCACCAGGCCAAGCTGATCATCAAACTGGCCAACGACATCGCCCGTGTGGTCAACAACGACCCCACCGTGCGTGGCCTGCTGAAAGTGGTATTCCTGCCCAACTACAACGTCAGCCTGGCCGAAAGCATCATCCCGGCGGCAGACTTGTCCGAGCAGATCTCCACGGCAGGTTATGAGGCATCAGGCACCAGCAACATGAAGTTCGGCCTCAATGGCGCGCTGACCATCGGCACCCTGGACGGCGCCAACGTCGAGATGTGCGAGCAGGTGGGGGCCGACAACATGTTCATCTTCGGCCTCACGGCGCAGCAGGTCGAGGCGCGCCGGCGCGCCGGGGACTTTGGCGCCAATGCGGCGATTGCGGCGTCCAATCGCTTGAACGATGTGCTCCAGGCCATTCGCAGCGGGGTGTTCTCGCCCGATGACCCTTCGCGTTATACCGGGCTGATCGACGGGTTGGTGGCCTATGACCG
Organism: Pseudomonas sp. 39004; assembly: GCF_028682155.1. Classification (NCBI taxonomy): domain Bacteria; kingdom Pseudomonadati; phylum Pseudomonadota; class Gammaproteobacteria; order Pseudomonadales; family Pseudomonadaceae; genus Pseudomonas; species Pseudomonas sp. 39004. The sequence continues at coordinate 81,362 of NZ_JANIAG010000002.1, read as the reverse complement.
TTTCCTGGTGTGCGCCGATTTCGACGCCTACTGGGATGCCCAGCGGCGGGTCGATGAGCTGTGGCACACACCGCAGGAATGGTGGCGCATGGCGGTGCTGAACACGGCGCGGATGGGGTGGTTCTCGTCGGACCGGACCATTCGCGAGTATGCCACCGACATCTGGAAAGCACTGGACTGACTTACCAGGGCCGCATAGCGGCCCCACTCGACAGCCGGCCTGGCCAAGGCTGAACTACCGACCTATTGTGCCGTCAGACAGCCCAGGCGAGTCTCATTGCTCGCTAGCATCGCACTCTCCCTGTAAACTGCGGGGGTTTTTCTCCCCCTTTCCATTTCGGAGCCATACATGTCCCGCGTTACCCTGAGTCGCTATCTGATTGAGCAGACCCGCAGCAACAATACCCCTGCCGATCTGCGCTTCCTGATCGAAGTGGTGGCGCGCGCGTGCAAAGAGATCAGCCACCACGTGTCCAAAGGCGCCCTGGGCGGCGTACTGGGCAGCATGGGCACCGAGAACGTTCAAGGTGAAGTGCAGAAGAAGCTCGACGTGATCTCCAACGATATCCTGCTGGAGGCCAACGAGTGGGGCGGCCACCTGGCCGGCATGGCTTCCGAAGAAATGGACAACGCCTACCAGATCCCGGGCAAGTACCCTAAAGGCGCCTACCTGCTGGTCTTCGACCCACTGGACGGTTCGTCGAACATCGACGTCAACGTCTCGGTCGGCACCATCTTCTCGGTACTGCGTTGCCCCAACGAATACCTGAGCCAGAACGAAACCCTCAACGAAAACGCCTTCCTGCAGCCAGGCACCGAGCAGGTCGCCGCCGGTTATGCCATCTACGGCCCGCAGACCATGCTGATCCTGACCCTGGGCAATGGCGTCAAGGGCTTCACCCTGGACCGTGAGCTGGGCAGCTTCGTGCTGACTCACGAGAACATCCAGGTACCGGCAACCACCGCCGAGTTCGCCATCAACATGTCCAACCAGCGTCACTGGGAAGCCCCGGTGCAGCGCTACGTCGATGAGCTGCTGGCCGGTGAGACTGGCCCGCTGAAAAAGAACTACAACATGCGCTGGATCGCCTCGATGGTAGCCGACGTGCACCGCATCCTGACCCGTGGCGGTCTGTTCATGTACCCGCGCGACGCTCGCGATCCGAGCAAGCCGGGCAAGCTGCGCCTGATGTACGAGGCCAACCCGATGTCGTTCATCATCGAACAGGCTGGCGGCGCATCCACCAATGGTTACGATCGTATCCTCGACATTCAGCCACAAAGCCTGCACGAGCGTGTGTCGGTCATTCTGGGCTCGAAGGAAGAGGTCGAGCGCGTCACCGCGTATCACAAGGAGTAAGTCATGCTCGCACCTTGGCAGCCGTTGTTGGAGTGGTGGTTCGGTTGGGGCACCAGCCCCCAGGCCGTGGCTGACGAGAAGAGCACGCTGTGGTTCGGCAAGCATCACGATGCCGAAGCTCAGGCGCTGTTTGGCGAGCTTGTCGAGCATGCCCTGGCGGGTGGGCTCGACGAGTGGCAGCAGAGCCCGCAAGGCTGGCTCGGCCTGCTGATCCTGCTGGACCAGCTGCCGCGCATGATCCACCGCGACACGTCGCGCGCCTTCGAGGGCGACCGGCGTGCCCAGGTGGTGGCCATGCAGGGCCTGCAGAAAGGCTGGGATTACCAGCTGCTGCCGATCCAGCGAGTGTTTGTGCTGCTGGTGCTGGAGCATGCCGAGGTGCTGGACTGGCAGAACCTGTGCGTCGAGCGTTACCAAGTACTGCTGGACGAGCAGCCCGAGGCCCATCGGCGCTTGTTCGAGGGGTTCCTCGACTATGCCGAGCAGCACCAGCGGGTGATTGCCCGGTTCGGGCGCTTCCCGCACCGCAACCTGATGCTGGAACGGCCGAGTACCAGTGAAGAGATGGACTTTTTGCTGGAGCCTGGCTCCAGGTTCTGAGATTCACCGGCCTGCCACGCAGCCCTGACGTAGCAAAAAACCGCCCCTGCACCCGCAGCGGCGGTTTTTTTTGCGCCGCCATTGGCTACCCGACCAATGGTGTAGGTGGAAAGGGGGGAGGGCAGGGAACCAGGGAGGGATTTTCTCGTCGAAGGTCACTGCAGGCCACTCGCCTGTATCCCCTGTCCAGGAGTGTCCTCATGTCGTTGCGTTCCCTCGCCCTGTTGTCCTTGTGCGTCGTTCTGACCGCGTGCAGCAAGATCAACCAGGAAAACTATTCCAAGCTCAAGGCCGGCATGAACAAGGCCGAGGTCGAGCAACTGCTCGGCACGCCTGCCGAGTGCTCTGGCGCGCTGGGCATGAGCAGCTGTACCTGGGGGGACGAGAAGAGCTTCATCAGCGTGCAGTACGCGGCTGACAAGGTGCTGATGTATTCAGGGCAGGGCCTTAAATGAGGCGTCTGCACCTCCTGCTGGGGTTATGCCTGGTGATGCTGCTGGGCGGCTGCGCCAGCTCTGCGCATGACCCGCTGGCACCGAAAACCGCCGGTAACGTCGACCTCAAGCGCTACCAGGGCAAATGGTATGAGCTGGCGCGCTTGCCGATGCGCTATCAGCAAGGCTGCGAGCAGTCCGAGGCCCACTACAACCTCAAATCTGACGGCTCCTACGGCGTGCTCAACCGCTGCCGTACCCTGGGGGATGAATGGTTGCGCGCAGAAGGGCATGCCAACATCCAGGAGCCTGGGCATACCGACAAGCTGTGGGTTGAGTTCGACAACTGGTTCACCCGCCTGGTGCCAGGCGTGGCGAGGGGTGAGTACTGGATTCTCTACGTGGACGAGCGTTACCACACGGCGATCGTCGGCAGCCCGGACCGCAAGTACCTGTGGATCTTGTCACGCACGCCAAGCCTGCCGGCCTGGCAGCGCGAGAGTTTGCTGTCCAAGGCACGGCAGCAAGGTTATGACACCAGCCGGCTGATCTGGCGCACGGCTGACCAGCAGATCGTCAAAAGCCATTGACCCCGCACGCGCGTGCATGTGGTGGTGTGTGTAGGAGCGGCCTTGCGTCGCGAAAAGGGGCGCGCAGCGGCCCCAGGCTTTAGCGTCGCCGCTGGTATCGATGGGGCCGCTTTGCGGCCCTTTTCGCGACGCAAGGCCGCTCCTAAACACACACACACGGTCAACCCAGCAGTTGGCGCAAGACCTCGACAAACGCCTGCGCGCTTTCCCCTTCCTGGGCATGCCGCCCCTGGCGCACGACCCACTGGCCGTTGACCATCACATCGCGCACCTGGCGGTCGCCGCCTGCGAACAACCAGCGGTTGAGAATGGCATCGCCATCTGCCGTGGCGATGTACGGGTCTTGCCCATCCAGCACCAGCCAGTCGGCCCGCTTGCCCACCGCCAGTTCACCGACCGCCTGGCCAAGCGCCTGGGCACCGCCGCTCAAGGCTGCGTCATACAGCGTGCGCCCGACCATCGGCTGGTCACCGCGGTACAGCCGGTTGCGTCGCTGATCGCGCAAGCGCTGGCCGTACTCCAGCCAGCGCAGTTCTTCCACCACGCTGAGCGACACATGGCTGTCCGAGCCAATGCCCATGCGCCCACCTTGCGCCAGGTAATCCACGGCCGGGAAGATACCGTCGCCCAGGTTGGCCTCGGTGGTCAGGCACAGCCCTGCCACCGCGCCGCTGCGGGCCATGGCGGCGACTTCATCGGCTTCGGCGTGGGTGGCGTGAACCAGGCACCAGCGCGCGTCCACCTCGACATGCTCGTACAGCCACTGCAACGGGCGCAGGCCACTCCAGGCCAGGCAATCGTCGACTTCCTTCTGTTGTTCGGCAATGTGGATATGCACCGGGCTATTTGGGTTGCCGGCTTCCAGCACGCTGGCGATCTGCCCTGGGGTGACTGCGCGCAGCGAGTGGAAGCACAGGCCCAGTTGCTGTGCCGGCTGCGCGGCCAGCAGTGGCGCTAGTTGTTCCTGCAGGCGCAGGTACTGATCGGTAGAGTTGATGAAACGCCGTTGCCCTTCGGTGGGCGCCTGGCCGCCGAAGCCTGCGTGGCTGTACAGCACGGGCAGCAAGGTCAGGCCGATGCCGCTGCTGGCTGCCGCGGCGCTGATGCGCCGGGACAGCTCGGCGGGGTCGGTGTAGGCCTTGCCTGCCGAGTCGTGGTGCACATAGTGGAATTCGGCCACCGAGGTGTAGCCGGCCTTGAGCATCTCGATGTACAGCTGGCGGGCGATGACCTGCAACTGCTCTGGGGTGATCTGGCCAACCAGGCGATACATCAGGTCGCGCCAGGTCCAGAAGCTGTCGTTGGGGTTGCCCGCCACTTCCGCCAACCCTGCCATCGCCCGCTGGAAGGCATGCGAGTGCAGGTTGGGCATGCCGGGCAGCAACGGCCCGCCCAGCCGTTCGGCACCGTCGGCCGAAGCACCGGGCTCGATGCGGGTCATGTTGCCATCGCTGGCGACCTCGATTCGGACATTGCTGGCCCAGCCATTGGGCAGCAGGGCGCGTTCGGCGAAGTAGGCGGACATCGGTGAAATCCTGTTATTGTTAACTTGTATATACATATACAGGCGTTTGCCTGCCGGGTAAACTGCGGCAAGCTACCGCTCATTCAATCGCACAAGGATCCAACGCCGTGCCGACACCTCCTGTCTCCGCGCTGGTTGCCCAGATGGGCGAGGGCCCGGCGCCGCTGTACGCGCGGGTCAAACAGATGATCATCCAGCAGATCGACAACGGCAGCTGGCCGCCCCATCACCGGGTCCCTTCAGAGAGCGAGCTGGTCAGCCAACTGGGCTTCAGCCGCATGACCATCAACCGCGCCCTGCGTGAGCTCACGGCCGAAGGGCTGCTGGTGCGCATGCAAGGGGTCGGTACCTTCGTCGCCGAACCCAAGAGCCGTTCGGCGCTGTTCGAAGTCAACAACATCGCCGACGAGATTGCCGGGCGTGGCCACCAGCATAGCTGCCAGGTGGTCATCCTCGCCGAGGAGGCCGCCGGCTCCGAGCGTGCCCTGGCGCTGGACATGCGCGAAGGCCAGCGGGTGTTCCATTCGCTGATCGTGCATTACGAAAATGGCATACCGGTGCAAATCGAGGACCGCTACGTCAATGCGGCGATCGCGCCCGATTACCTCAAGCAGGACTTCACCCGGCAAACGCCATACGCCTACCTGTCCCAGGTCGCACCGCTGACCGAGGGTGAGCACGTGGTCGAGGCGATTCTGGCCGAGCCGCACGAGTGCCAGCTGTTGCAGATCGAGCGGGGCGAGCCTTGCCTGCTGATTCGCCGCCGCACCTGGTCCGGCCGCCAGCCGGTCACTGCCGCACGGTTGATCCACCCCGGTTCGCGTCATCGCCTGGAAGGACGATTCAGCAAATGAGCCAATTGCAGGTGTTGCGTGCGCAGGGCTACCCGCGCATGCCATGGAAGAACGGGGGCGGCTTCACCGAGGAAATCACCCGCGACAGTGGCGAGGGCCTCGAAGGGTTCGGCTGGCGCCTGTCGATTGCCGATATCGAAGAGTCTGGCGGTTTCTCGTCGTTCGCCGGTTACCAGCGGATCATCACGGTGCTGCAGGGCGATGGCATGCGCCTGCTGGTCGACGGGCAGGCCAGCCGGCCGCTGTTGCCATACGACGCGTTCGCCTTCGCAGGCGAGAGCCAGGTCAGTTGCAAGCTGCTGGGTGGGGCGATTCGTGATTTCAACCTGATCTACGCGCCGCAGCGCTATCGCGCGCGCTTGCAGTGGTTCGATGGCACCACCCGGCTGTTCAGTTCGGCGTCGACGGTGTTGTTGTTCGCCGCCAGCAATCAGGTCGAGGTGCAGTTGGCAGGGGGTGAGGTGCAGCGGCTGGGGTTGCATGACTGCTTGCGGCTTGAGGGTAACGACGCGCTGGTGGGGTTGGAGGTTCAGGGGCGGTTTTGCCTGATCGAACTGATTTCACGTTGAGATAGCCGGGGCCGCACAGCGGCCCCAGCTTTTCCTGGGTTCCAGCGCATAGGTCCAATTATTTTGGTTGTCCATGCTTGTACATACAAGTAAAGGTGTGTTTGTATATTGACCACGACACATCTGCCCGCGGACGACCGCAGAGGACCCTTCCCGTGACCGACAACAACAAATACCGTGACGTTGAAATCCGTGCCCCACGTGGCAACAAGCTGACCGCCAAAAGCTGGCTGACCGAAGCGCCGCTGCGCATGCTGATGAACAACCTCGATCCGCAGGTCGCGGAAAACCCGAAAGAGCTGGTGGTCTACGGCGGTATCGGCCGCGCCGCCCGCAACTGGGCCTGCTACGACAAGATCGTCGAGACCCTGACCCGCCTGGAAGACGACGAAACCCTGCTGGTGCAGTCGGGCAAGCCGGTCGGCGTATTCAAGACCCACAGCAACGCCCCACGCGTGCTGATCGCCAACTCCAACCTGGTGCCGCACTGGGCCAACTGGGAACACTTCAACGAACTGGATGCCAAGGGCCTGGCCATGTACGGCCAGATGACCGCCGGCAGCTGGATCTACATCGGTAGCCAGGGCATCGTCCAGGGCACCTATGAAACCTTCGTCGAGGCCGGCCGCCAGCACTACGGTGGCAGCCTCAAAGGCAAGTGGGTACTGACCGCAGGCCTGGGCGGCATGGGCGGTGCCCAGCCACTGGCCGCGACCCTGGCCGGTGCCTGCTCGCTGAACATCGAATGCCAGCAGAGCCGCATCGATTTCCGCCTCGAAACCCGCTATGTCGACGAGCAGGCCACCGACCTTGACGACGCCCTGGCGCGCATCGCCAAGTACACCGCCGAAGGCAAGGCCATCTCCATCGCCCTGCACGGCAACGCCGCTGAAGTGCTGCCGGAGCTGGTCAAACGTGGCGTGCGCCCGGACATGGTCACCGACCAGACCAGCGCCCACGACCCGCTCAACGGCTACCTGCCGGCCGGCTGGACCTGGGAGCAGTACCGCGACCGCGCGCAGACCGAACCGGCTGCCGTGGTCAAAGCCGCCAAGCAGTCCATGGCTGTGCACGTGCAAGCCATGCTCGACTTCCAGAAGCAAGGCATCCCGACCTTCGACTACGGCAACAACATTCGCCAGATGGCCAAGGAAGAGGGCGTGGCCAACGCCTTCGACTTCCCTGGCTTCGTGCCGGCCTATATCCGCCCGCTGTTCTGCCGCGGCGTGGGTCCGTTCCGCTGGGCCGCGCTGTCTGGTGAAGCCGACGACATCTACAAGACCGATGCCAAGGTCAAGGAACTGATCCCCGACGACGCCCACCTGCACCGCTGGCTGGACATGGCCCGTGAGCGCATCAGCTTCCAGGGCCTGCCAGCGCGTATTTGCTGGGTCGGCCTGGGCCTTCGCGCCAAACTGGGCCTGGCGTTCAACGAAATGGTACGCAGTGGCGAGCTGTCGGCGCCGATCGTCATCGGCCGTGACCACCTGGACTCCGGTTCGGTATCGAGCCCCAACCGTGAAACCGAAGCCATGCGCGACGGCTCCGACGCCGTCTCCGACTGGCCGCTGCTCAACGCCCTGCTCAACACCGCCAGCGGCGCCACCTGGGTTTCGCTGCACCACGGCGGCGGCGTAGGCATGGGCTTCTCGCAGCACTCGGGCATGGTCATCGTCTGCGACGGTACCGATGAAGCCGCCGAGCGCATCGCCCGCGTGCTGACCAACGACCCGGCCACCGGTGTCATGCGCCACGCCGACGCCGGCTACGACATCGCCGTCGACTGCGCCAAAGAGCAAGGCCTCGACCTGCCAATGATCACGGGCTGATCGCTGCACTTTGAGTGATACTGAACAACAAGAAGGGGCCTGCGGGCCCCGACAGAATGGAGTAGCGAAGTGACCGAACTGACCCTCAAGCCTGGCACCCTGACCCTGGCCCAGCTGCGCGCGATCCACGCCGCACCCGTGCGCCTGCGCCTGGATGCCAGCGCCGACCAGCCGATCAACGACAGCGTTGCCTGCGTCGAACAGATTCTTGCCGAAGACCGTACCGCGTACGGCATCAACACCGGTTTCGGCCTGCTGGCTTCGACCCGCATTGCCAGCCATGACCTGGAAAACCTGCAGCGTTCGCTGGTGCTGTCCCACGCCGCCGGCATCGGCGCGCCGCTGGACGACGACCTGGTGCGGCTGATCATGGTGCTCAAGATCAACAGCCTCAGCCGTGGTTTCTCCGGCATTCGCCGCAAGGTGATCGATGCGCTGATCGCCCTGGTCAACGCCGAAGTCTACCCACACATTCCGCTCAAAGGCTCGGTCGGTGCGTCCGGCGACCTGGCACCGCTGGCGCACATGTCGCTGGTGCTGCTCGGCGAAGGCAAGGCGCGTTACCAGGGCCAATGGCTGTCGGCCACTGAAGCGCTGGCCGTTGCCGGCCTGGAGCCACTGACCCTGGCCGCCAAAGAGGGCCTGGCCCTGCTCAACGGCACCCAGGCTTCCTCGGCCTACGCCTTGCGCGGGCTGTTCTACGCCGAAGACCTGTACGCCGCCGCCATTGCCTGCGGTGGCCTGACCGTGGAAGCCGCGCTGGGCTCGCGTTCGCCGTTCGATGCACGGGTGCATGCCGTGCGTGGCCAGCGTGGCCAGATCGACACAGCCGCCTGCTTCCGCGACCTGCTGGGCGAGTCCAGCGAAGTCTCGCAATCGCACAAGAACTGCGACAAGGTCCAGGACCCGTACTCGCTGCGCTGCCAGCCGCAGGTCATGGGCGCCTGCCTCACCCAGTTGCGCCAGGCTGCCGAAGTGTTGGGCGTCGAGGCCAACGCGGTGTCGGACAACCCGCTGGTGTTCGCTGCCGAAGGCGACGTGATCTCGGGCGGTAACTTCCACGCCGAACCGGTGGCCATGGCCGCTGACAACCTGGCCCTGGCCATCGCCGAAATCGGCTCGCTGAGCGAGCGCCGCATCTCGCTGATGATGGACAAGCACATGTCCCAGCTGCCGCCGTTCCTGGTGGAAAACGGTGGGGTCAACTCTGGCTTCATGATTGCCCAGGTGACCGCTGCCGCATTGGCCAGCGAGAACAAGGCCCTGTCGCACCCTCACAGCGTCGACAGCCTGCCCACTTCGGCCAACCAGGAAGACCACGTGTCGATGGCCCCGGCCGCCGGCAAGCGCTTGTGGGAAATGGCCGAGAACACCCGTGGCGTGCTGGCCATCGAATGGCTGGGCGCCTGCCAGGGCCTGGACCTGCGCAAGGGGCTGAAGACCTCGGCCAAGCTGGAGCAGGCACGCCGAGCGCTGCGCAGCGAAGTGCCGCACTACGACCGCGACCGGTTCTTTGCGCCGGATATCGAGAAGGCCGTCGAGCTGCTGGCTAAAGGCAGCCTGAGCGGGCTGCTGCCGGCTGGGGTTCTGCCTAGCCTGTGATGCCTCTGGGGCCGCCGTTCGGCCCATTCGCGGGGCAAGCCCGCTCCCACACAGATCTGAACCTGTGGGGGCGGGCTTGACCCGTGAAAGGGCTGCAGCGCGGCCCCCTCGATCTCACGACCACAAAAACAAAATTAGGACGTGACATGCAACAAGCTCAAGGTCTAAAGCGCGGGCTGTCTGCCCGACACATCCGTTTCATGGCGCTCGGCTCCGCTATCGGCACCGGGCTTTTCTACGGTTCTGCCTCGGCCATCCAGATGGCCGGCCCAGCAGTGCTGCTGGCCTACCTGATCGGCGGCGCCGCCGTGTTCATGGTCATGCGCGCCCTTGGCGAGATGGCCGTGCACAACCCGGTCGCCGGCTCCTTCGGCCATTACGCCACCACCTACCTCGGCCCCATGGCCGGCTTCATCCTCGGTTGGACCTACGCCTTCGAGATGGTCATCGTCGCCATCGCCGACGTGACGGCCTTCGGTATCTATATGGGCTTCTGGTTCCCTGAAGTGGCCCGCTGGATCTGGGTGCTGGGCATCGTCTTCCTGATCGGCGGCCTGAACCTGTGCAACGTCAAGGTGTTTGGCGAGATGGAGTTCTGGCTGTCGCTGCTCAAGGTCGGCGCCATCGTCGCGATGATCCTTGCCGGCCTCGGCATCATGGCCTTCGGCTTCAGCCAGGTCGGCACCGGGCATGCGGTCGGGTTGAGCAACCTGGTCGAGCACGGCGGCTTCATGCCTAACGGTGTCGGTGGCCTGATCGCCTCCTTCGCAGTGGTCATGTTCGCCTTCGGTGGTATCGAAATCATCGGTGTCACTGCCGGTGAGGCCAAGGACCCACAACGGGTCATCCCCAAGGCCATCAATGCCGTGCCGCTGCGTATCCTGCTGTTCTACGTGCTGACCTTGTTCGTGCTGATGTGCCTGTACCCGTGGCCGCAGATCGGCAGCGAAGGCAGCCCGTTCGTGCAGATCTTCAGCAACCTGGGGATTGGTTCGGCGGCGGCAGTGCTCAACGTCGTGGTGATTTCCGCTGCCATTTCGGCCATCAACAGCGACATTTTCGGCGCGGGCCGCATGATGTACGGCCTGGCCCAGCAAGGCCACGCGCCACGCGGGTTCAGCAAGCTGTCCCGGCACGGTGTGCCATGGATGACCGTGGTGGTGATGGGCGCGGCGCTGCTGATCGGCGTGGTGCTCAACTACCTGATCCCCGAGAACGTGTTCCTGCTGATCGCCTCGATCGCCACCTTCGCCACCGTGTGGGTGTGGCTGATGATCCTGCTCACCCAGGTGGCCATGCGCCGCAGCATGAGCCGCGAGGAAGCCGCCCAGCTGAAGTTCCCGGTACCGTTCTGGCCCTATGGCCCAGCCATGGCCATCGCGTTCATGGTGTTCATCTTTGGCGTGCTCGGTTACTTCCCGGACACTCAGGCAGCCTTGCTGGTGGGTGTGGTCTGGGTGGTGTTCCTGGTCGCGTCCTACCTGCTGTGGTGCAAGCCGCGGGGAGGGCAGGGCAAGGCGGCCCAGGCGCAGGCCGAGTTGCACCGCTAGTACAGGAGATTGCAAATGAGAACCCTCTGGCAGCACTGCCATGTAGCAACCATGGTCGACGGCCGTTACTCGATCATCGAGGACGCGGCGATCGTCACCTGCGCCGGGCTGATCGAATGGATCGGCCCACGCAGCGCGCTGCGGCCGGTCGAAGCGGAGCGCACGGTGAACCTGGGCAACGGCTGGGTCACCCCCGGGCTGATCGACTGCCACACTCACGCGGTGTTTGGCGGCAACCGCAGCGGCGAGTTCGAACAGCGCCTGCAGGGCGTGAGCTATGCCGAAATCGCCGCGCAAGGCGGCGGCATCGCCAGTACCGTGCGGGCCACCCGCGCGGCCAGCGAGGATGAGCTGTTCGCCAGTGCCCGCCAGCGGGTTCAGGCGTTGATGCGTGATGGCGTGACCACCCTCGAGGTCAAGTCCGGCTACGGCCTGGACCTGGCCAACGAGCGCAAGATGCTGCGCGTGGCACGGCGCCTGGCCGACGAATTGCCGCTTGCCGTGCGCGCCACCTGTTTGGCCGCCCACGCCCTGCCGCCGGAGTACGCCGGCAGGGCCGACGACTACATTGCGCACATCTGCGACGAGATGCTGCCTGCCCTGGCCGCAGAAGGGCTGGTGGATGCGGTGGATGCGTTCTGCGAACACCTGGCGTTCTCCCCGGCCCAGGTCGAGCGGGTATTCATCAAGGCGCATGAGCTGGGCCTGCCGGTGAAGCTGCACGCCGAACAACTGTCGTCGCTGCACGGCTCGAGCCTGGCGGCGCGCTACCAGGCACTGTCGGCCGACCACCTGGAATTCATGACCGAGGAAGACGCCATTGCCATGGCCGCGGCCGGCACGGTCGCCGTGCTGCTGCCGGGCGCCTTCTATTTCCTGCGCGAAACCCAATTGCCGCCGATGGACGCCCTGCGCCGTCACGGTGTGAAGATTGCCCTGGCCAGCGACCTCAACCCGGGCACTTCGCCGGGGCTGTCGCTGCGCCTGATGCTGAACATGGGCTGCACGCTGTGGCGCATGACCCCGGAAGAAGCCCTGGCCGGTGTGACCACCCATGCCGCCACGGCGCTGGGCCTTGGCGACAGCCATGGCACGCTGGAAGCCGGCAAGGTGGCGGACTTTGTCGCCTGGCAGATCGAGCGCCCCGCCGACCTGGCCTACTGGCTGGGTGGCGACCTGCCCAAGCGCGTGGTGCGCAAGGGCCACGAGATATCCAACTGAGCGAGGCGAAATGGACAAGGTACTGAGTTTTCACCAGGGCCGTTTGCCCCTGCTGATCAGCATGCCCCACGCGGGGCTGCAGCTGACCCCCGCCGTGCGCGACGGCCTGGTCGACCAGGCGCGCAGCTTGCCCGACACCGACTGGCATATCCCGCAGCTCTACGATTTTGCCCGTGAACTGGGCGCCAGCGTGGTGGCGGCGGAGTATTCGCGTTTCGTCATCGACCTGAACCGGCCCGACGACGACAAGCCGCTGTACGCCGGGGCAACCACCGGCTTGTATCCGGCCACGCTGTTCGAAGGGCAGCCCTTGTTCAAAGACGGGCAGGCGCCCTCTGCCGAAGAGCGCGCGACCTACCTGGAGCAGATCTGGCGGCCGTATCACGACACGATCAGCCAGGAGCTGGCCCGCCTGCGTGAGCAGTTCGGCTATGCGTTGCTGTGGGACGCCCACTCGATTCGCTCGCTGATCCCGCACCTGTTCGACGGCAAACTCCCGGATTTCAACCTGGGGACCTTCAACGGCGCCAGCTGCGATCCTGAGCTGGCGCAGTTGCTTGCGGGCGTGTGCGCCGAAGCGCCGGCTTACACCCATGTACTCAACGGGCGTTTCAAGGGCGGCCATATCACCCGCCACTATGGCGACCCGGCCAACCATATCCATGCGGTGCAGCTGGAGCTGGCGCAAAGCACGTACATGGAGGAAACCGAGCCGTTCGCTTATCGCGAGGACCTGGCGCAGCCGACGCAGCAGGTCCTGAGGCAGCTGTTACAGGCCTTGCTGGCATGGGGCGAGGCGCGTTATGAGCGGTGAATGTCACGCGTGAATGAAGAGGGCGACGCGATGGGTGCCATCGACGTCGCCACTTATCGCCAGTGATCAGTTGCTGTGTAGCTGGGCAATGGTCAGTTCACGCAAAAGCTCCTTTTCTTCCTGTTCCTTGTCGCTCTGCAAGGCCTGCTGCAAGTTCAGCTCCTGCGCAAGTGAGTAGTCCGTATTGGCCAGTTCGAGTACGCGCAAGCGGAAGCGGGCTTCTATTTCGTCGAAGCGGCCGGCATATTCGGCTCGCATGCGCGTGGTCCAGTCCGCGTTCGACAGCATGTAATCGACGAGTGAATCGCTGTGCTCACTTTTGCGCACTTTTTCCAGCACGCCGGACAGCTCATCAGGTGCCAGGTTCGCGGCGCTTCGAAAACGCATGCTGTCGGCGATGGGCAGGTCAAGCTCTCTGGCCAGTTCGCGACGGTAGGCCAGGCGCACCGAAACCAGGTCACCCGAGCCAGAGCGTTGGTTGGCTAGCATCTCAAGCTGTTCGATACGGAACAGCTGTAACAGGCGCATGCGCAGGGTCTGAAGCGTATCGCCAGCGTCGATCAGCAGGCGCTGCCCCATCAGGTACAACTCGATGTTGTTGAACTCCTGCAACGCACCGTCATGGCAGGTCTGCGAGCCGGTTTCCGGGTCTGGCAATGCGGCAGCGGCAATGCTCTCCATGAGCGCTCGTTCGGCTTCGTTGTTTGCAGCCACGACCAGCATCATGCGTACGCGTTCGCAGAAGCTGGCTCGGGTGTTCGGGTCGACGTACGGCGCGGCGTTGTGCAAACGGCCCGCCAGGCGAAGCAGGTCGCTGCCCTCCAGCGTTTCCCAGCATTCCTGCAATGCTTCGTTCTGTGCCTGGTTGCCAAGCATCCAGTCTTCGAGCCTGGGGTTGTCGTCGCCCAACAGTGGGAAGTGAGGGTGGTCGAGTGAACCTTCGCTCGAAGAATTGACCAGCATCAGGTTGCTTGGAATGTCCAGGGCGAAGGAATAACTGTGCTGGCTCTCCGAGAAGCTGCGTACGCGAAGAATGGTTTCAAGTGGTAAAGGGTTGTCGAACAAGGCAATTGACGAGATCGGCATGGGATTATGCAGGTTCGAGAGGATGTGCTCCGGCACTTCCGTAATGTTGTTGGAGCTCAAGTCCAGCAGATCGAGCGGCAGCAAGGCGTCGCACCAGCTTGGCCAGGCTTGCAGGTTCATGTTGGTCAGCGCGATTGACTGCAGGTTGGCAGAGAGCCGTGCGGGTACCTGGGCGATGTTACCCATGCGGTTTCCTGACAGGTCCAGCGAGTTCAGGTGTTCCAGCCCTGCGAAGATGTTCAGCATGGCCTGGTCGACTTCCAGGCCCATGTTGCGAAACTCCAGGTAAGCGAGCTGCGGGAGGCGCGCCAGTGAAGAGGCCAGCGAGGCAGTGGCTGCCTGGTGTGCATCGATGGTCAACCGGGTGATATTGGGAAAGCGCCTGAGCAGATCATCGAGCTGCGAGGCGCTACCGCGCAAACGTGTCAGGGTCATTGCTTGCACACGCTCGGCGAAAAAGGGGGGGAGCCTGCTGGGAAACTGCGCGATGGCCACGTCTTCGAGCTGCAATCGCAGGTATAGGTGGCGCTGCTCCTGATGCTCCCAGAACTGACGGATCGCTGTTTCGATGCTGTGCCTGTCCGCCAGCGCTTCCTGTGTCAGGGGGTTGCTCGAACTGGATGACAGTGCCCAGCCATCGATCGCGTCGCGCATTTGCTGGCGTTCACTGCGAAGGCGTGCAAGCCTGCCGGTGAGTTCTGGCGGTTCATCCACCGTAATGTTGGCCGTCTCGGGCCGCTCGCTCAACAGCAACCGCTGTAAATGGGTTTCGTTGATGCTGTTGCCCTCGAGTGAGATCGCCGGCGGGTTTAGCAGGGTGTCTGTTTCATTGAGCAAGAATGAGGGCAATGACCTGAGGTTGTTGTTTCTCATGGACAGGTGGGTGATACGCCCGAGGGCATCGCTGCCAATCCCGATGGGCCATTGGGCCATCTGCATGGCGTCCAGCCCCAGGAAGTCCAAGGACAGTTCATGGAAGCTTGGGCTGTTGTTGGGTGCCAGGCGGTTGCCGCTCAGATCCAGGTGCCGTAACTGGCGAAGCCCTGCCAACAGGTTCAGGTCGCTTTCGGAAAGTGCCATGTTCTGGTTGGTCAGCACCAATCTTTGCAGGGCGGGCAAATGCTCGGTGATGGAAGGGATGCTGAACAGGAAGGAAGAGGGTGTTGCCCTGGGGTCGTAAGGCCGGCTGATCTGCAGTGACTCTATGTGCGGCATCTGCCTGAGCAGGCGTTGCAGCAGACGCTCGTTTTGGGCCCAGCCCGCAAGGGTTTCCGAGGGCAAGTCGAACAGACTCAAGCTACGTACGCGTGAGTTGAAAAAATCAGGCAAGGTCTGCGGAACGTCAGCCAGTGGCACACGTTCGATACGCAGTTCGGCCGTGTGCCGGGCATCTTCGTCCAGCGCGGTGTCGTACCAATGCTGCATGATCGAGTCGCGCAGGCTGTCGTACGCACGTGCTTGCTGGTCTGTCGCGGGCGAAATCGCTTCGCTCCAGTCGGTCAGCCTGCTTTGCAGCTCGTTGCGCTGCTCCAGCAGTGTCTGCAGGTGTTCGAGGATCTGCAAGGGTGTACGGCCGCGACTGCCCAGCGACAGCAGAACCTGGTCTACCGACCGGCCAGCACGGGCGGCGAGCCCCGTGGCCTCGACGGCTGCGATCAGGCGCTGGCGGGTGACGCCTTGTGTGGTCGGGCCGCTACCACTGAGCGGATAGCCCAGGCGGCCATCGGCAAGGCGCATGGGCGAACGGTAGCCGGGGCGTACCGGTTGCATGCCCAATAGCGTCCTCACGGTCGAGCGGGGCAGAACGGGGCTTTGCTGTACACGATGCTGCAATGCTTGCTGATCGGCGACATCCAGTTGTGCCATCGCCTCTGGCAGGGCCTCGTACAATGCAGAATAAAGGTTTTGATGGGCCGTGACTTCAGTACTCGGCTGGCCTTCATTGTGGACGATGTAGCCAGAGCTGGCATGGGTGATGGTCTTGTATGGACGAGTGTCCTGCGGGCCTATGGCATGCTCCCGGGCTGGCCAGGACAGGCGCTGGCATAGCTGCAGTTTTGTCTCGGCAGGCCAGCCGGGCAGGCCTTCAAGCGTGTGCACGATCAGCCGGTCGCTATCCCAGCTTCGTACGCTGGACAGGTACAGGCCCTCGTAAGCGCGGGCAAGGCGGATGTGTTGCTGATAGATGCGGACTTCTTCGCCAAGGCGTAGTGGCACCTTACCGGTTTCCAGCACATGCAGTTCGCTACCGCTGGCGCTGCGCGCCAGCTCATCGGTGACCGCAGCCGGCAGGTTCGGGTACACCCGCGAGAGGGCTTCGGCACCCGGCACCTGGCTGCTTGGAAGGCGCGCGTAGGCTCTGGAAAACTCGGCTGGCTGAGTGCTGGCATCCGGCAGTTGGCGGACCGTCTCGTCCAGCTTGAAGCGTTGCATCGTGTCTTCAAGCAAGGCTGGCAGCCGCTGGTTTTCGGCCAGGGCACGGCGCAGCACGTCTTCGTGAGTGTCACTGACAGCAAGAATGCGTTGCAGTGTCGACTCGTCGAAGTGAGTGCTCAAGTGACCGATCCGGCGCAACAGGGTGCTGCCCGACCAACTCAGCGGCGCGTCCGTTACCTGCAACCAGGCACCGGCGCCATTGTGGCGAAGTGGCGGCTGGTAGCGGTGTGGGTTGTCCGGGTGCTGCAGGCGGTACTCTGTCGACGTGGGGGCCTGCGCGACGATGTACTGATTGCCCTCAAGGACCAACCAGCGCCTGCCTTCATGGTGCCGCAGGCCGAGCGCGTCCGGTACAAGGTCGGTGGGCAGCAACTCGGTGCTCTGGTAGGGCGTGAGGTCGCGTTTCCACAGGCGGACCTGGCCATCGGGCGTTTCGACGTCTTCCAGTTCCTCGATAAAGGAGGGGGTTTCTACAGGAATACGTTCGATCTCCGGTTCTTTTGTTTCCGGCTCTTCCACGCCACCGCCTGCTTCGCCTTTTGCCCCTCCCAGCGCTTTGGCCGCCGCGCTGAGGGCTGCCATGATCGCGACGTTTTCGATCACATCGACCAGGTACCCATAGGCTGTATCGCGTTCGTCGTTTTGCCAGGCTTCGATGCCCTCATAAACCTCATGGGCCAGTTGGGTCACACACACGGCAAGCATCACTTCACCCAGCCCAGGCACGAAGAAACCGGCGATGTTCAGGGCCGTCAGTACACGACCCGCAATCAATGCCCTATGGGCCTGAGCGCTACGTCGGTCGACGATTTCGGTCGGGATGGCGTGGAACAGCACATCCGTTTCGTGGCGTTGGGCTTTCTGGAAGGCCATCATGCCCTGGAATGCGTGGCTGAATGGATGTGCGACCGGGTGCAAGGTAGCGTGTGGGTCCGGGGTACGTTCACGCACGCCGCGGATGCTCCAGTCGAGTGGGGTGAGCCGATCCTCGAGGCGGGCGAGTATCGACGCTTTGTCGCGGTCGGCGATGTGTTTGTCCAGGTAGCGGATGTTGGCCTGGAGCCTGTCGCGCAATTCGGCCTGCAAGGCTTCCTGAGTGGCAAACTCCTTCAGCGGTACCGCGTCGTCCTCAGGGATATACAGCGCCACGGCCTGATGCCCTTCAGCTTGCAGGGTAATGAGCACAACGCCGGTCAGTTCGGCCTCCCACAAGTCGAGCAAACTGAACGCCACGGGCGAGGCATTCGAAGGCGCCTGGTCAAGTGGGGCGGCGAGGGCGGCGGTATACAGCGCCTCACTGATATCGCCCTTGAGGCGGGCGAAATGCAGGGATTGCCTGAATGCCGAGACCTCAGCGCGCCCCAGGGTCTCATAAACGGCCAGCGCAGCTTCATCGGCGCTGAGCTGCGAGGTGGCCGGCGGGTAATAGATAGCATGCAGCAGAGCATGGTACTTGCCGCCGATGTCCAGGGTACGGCACAACTCGGCAAAGTCTTCGGCGGTGATAGCCACTGTATTAGTGAGCGGGACGCTGCCCATGAAGCGTCGGTGATCAAGGATGACGGACTTCTTCAGCAGTGCCTCCGGTGCGTCCATGCCGTGCTCGGCAGCGGCGGCCTGGTCGAAATTGTGCAGGGCGCTGTTCAGCAGCGAGCGCGTAGCCTGGTTGATGGTCTTGCGGGCGTCACTGGCATTGGCCGTGTCGATCAGGCGGGCATCGACCAGGTGGGTTTCGAGAACATCCAGGGCGAGCCCGAAGCGCTGCTCGATGGCTTCGGTCAGTGCGTTGATGGCGTAGGTTTGCAGGTCGGGTAGCTGTTCGAACAGCTTCTGTACGTGTGCCTGGTGTTCGCGGTGGCGGGCATGTTCTTGCTGCCAAGCCTTGGCGATTTCTGGTTGCTGGCGGACCGCTGTTGCCAGCCACACTGGGGCTTGATGCCAATTGCGCAGTGCGCGGTGGGTTTCTGGGCGGGTTTGTTTGAGCCACGCAGGGATCTTGCGCTCGAGGGTGGTGTAATGAACGCTGGGCAGTGCCGCGACTGGAGTTGGCATGGTGGGCGCCTTGCTTGATGTGAGGCGAGGGACTATGGCGGGCCGTTATGACCGGCGGGAGGTACATAAGTGTGCCCTGCAAGCGCAGCCGCATCGGCGAGGACGGTGCTCTAAGCGCAATTCAGGTTTATGATGCCAAACGGCAGACTTAATCCTCACACGGAGTGCGCAATGCAGACCCTCTACCCGCAGATCAAACCCTACGCCCGGCACGATCTGGCCGTGGAAGCGCCGCATGTGCTTTATGTCGATGAAAGCGGCTCGCCTGAAGGTCTGCCGGTGGTGTTCATCCACGGCGGCCCGGGTGCCGGTTGCGATGCCCAGAGCCGTTGCTACTTCGACCCCAACCTGTACCGCATCATCACCTTCGACCAGCGTGGCTGTGGCCGCTCCACGCCGCACGCGAGCCTGGAGAACAACACTACCTGGCACCTGGTCGAGGACCTGGAGCGTATCCGCAAGCATCTGGGCATCGACAAGTGGGTGCTGTTTGGTGGTTCGTGGGGGTCGACCCTGGCCCTGGCCTACGCCCAGACCCACCCTGAGCGCGTGCATGGCCTGATCCTGCGCGGCATCTTCCTGTGCCGCCCGCAGGAGATCGAGTGGTTCTACCAGGAAGGCGCCAGCCGCCTGTTCCCCGACTACTGGCAGGACTACATTGCACCGATCCCGCCAGAAGAGCGCGGTGACCTGGTCAAGGCCTTCCACAAGCGCCTGACCGGTAACGACCAGATCGCCCAGATGCACGCCGCCAAGGCCTGGTCCACCTGGGAGGGCCGCACCGCTACGCTGCGCCCCAACCCGCTGGTGGTCGACCGCTTCTCCGAGCCGCAGCGCGCGCTGTCGATTGCCCGCATCGAATGCCACTATTTCATGAACAATGCCTTCCTCAAGCCGGACCAGCTGATCCGCGACATGCCGAAGATCGCCCACCTGCCGGCGGTGATCGTGCATGGCCGCTACGATGTGATCTGCCCGCTGGACAACGCCTGGGCACTGCACCAGGCCTGGCCCAACAGCGAGCTGAAGGTCATTCGCGATGCTGGCCACGCGGCCTCCGAGCCGGGCATCACCGATGCCCTGGTGCGCGCTGCCGAGCAGATGGCCCGTCGCCTGCTCGACCTGCCCCTGGAAGAAGCGTGAGGGGGCTGCTACAGCGTGTGCGTGGCGCACGGGTAGAGGTTGCCGGGGAGGTCGTTGGTGCCATCGACCATGGCCTGTTGGTGCTGGTGGCGGTCGAGCCTGAAGATTCCCGCGAATCGGCCGATAAGCTGCTGCACAAGCTGCTTAACTATCGGGTGTTCAGCGATGAGCAGGGCAAAATGAACCTGTCGCTCAAGGATGTCGGCGGCGGCTTGTTGCTGGTGTCCCAGTTCACGCTGGCGGCAGATACCCGCAACGGCATGCGGCCGAGCTTCTCGACGGCGGCACCGCCGGCCCTCGGCGCCGAGATGTTCGACTATCTTTTAGAGCAGGCGAAGGGCAAGCACGCCGATGTGGCGAGTGGGCGATTCGGCGCGGACATGCAGGTGCATCTGGTCAATGATGGCCCCGTAACATTTATGTTACAAATGTGAGGCTAAAAAACCCCTTGTTTGTAGGAAAACAAGGGGTTTTGTACGATAAATAGTTAGTCCAGCCTGATGCGTTGTCACGCGACCTGCTGGATAATCGCGCGCTGCATGGACCTGCGTTCGCAGGTTCGTTTCACTCTGACTCGAGTATTGTCTGGATCCGTTTGGGGAATCATTGCGCCCTTACGGGGTCCGAACAGTGCTCGCCAACCCGGCATTTGTAGCTGGCCGTTGGTTTCATGATCTGTTTTCGGCGAGGGTTGCTCGTGATTGTTAGTCCCCATAAAGCATCAAGAATCCCCGGCATTCGGCTACGCAAGGCCCTGATGGCCAGCGTGGCACTGGTCGGCCTGATGAGCGCGGGCCAGCTGTGGGCATTCAATCTTGACGATGTTGCAGCCAAGGCAAAGGATCTGGCCGGCCAGAAGTACGAAGCACCGAAGAGCAATCTGCCGGCAGTCTTCCGCGACATGAAGTTCGCCGACTACCAGAAGATTCACTTCCTGCAGGAAAAGGCCGAGTGGGCCAAGGACAAGACCCCCTTCAAGCTGTCCTTCTATCACCAGGGCATGCATTTCGACACCCCGGTGAAAATCAACGAAGTCACCGCCTCCAAGGTCGAGGAAATCAAGTACGACCCGAGCCGTTTCGAGTTCGGTGACGTGCCGCACGACCCGGAAACCACCAAGAACCTGGGCTATGCCGGGTTCCGCGTGCTTTACCCGATCAACAAGGCCGACAAGCAGGACGAGATCATGACCCTGCTTGGCGCCAGCTACTTCCGCGTGGTCGGCAAGGGCCATGTGTATGGCCTGTCGGCCCGTGGCCTGGCCATCGACACCGCGCTGCCGTCGGGTGAAGAGTTCCCGCGGTTCACCGAGTTCTGGGTCGAGAAGCCAAAGCCTGCCGACAAGCACCTGGTGATCTATGCCCTGCTGGACTCGCCGCGCTCCACCGGTGCCTACAAACTGACCCTGCGTCCGGGCAGCGACACCGTGGTCGACGTCAAGTCGCGGGTCTACCTGCGTGACCACGTCAGCCGCTTGGGCATCGCGCCGCTCACCAGCATGTACCTGTTCGGCCCTAACCAGCCGTCCAAGGTCATGAACTTCCGCCCCGCCCTGCACGACTCCGAAGGCCTGTCGATCCATGCCGGCAACGGCGAGTGGCTGTGGCGCCCGCTGAACAACCCGAAACACTTGGCTGTCAGCAACTTCAGCGTCGAAAACCCGCGTGGTTTCGGCCTGATGCAGCGTCATCGCGACTTCAAGGACTACGAAGACCTCGACGACAACTACCAGAAGCGTCCAAGCGCCTGGATCGAGCCCAAGGGCGACTGGGGCAAGGGCACCGTCGACCTGGTTGAAATCCCGACCGCCGACGAGACCAACGACAACATCGTGGCGTTCTGGAGCCCCGAGGCCCTGCCAGAGCCAGGCAAGCCGTTCGAGTACGACTACCGCCTGCACTGGACCATCGACGAGGCCCAGTTCCAGGCCCAGGACCTGGCATCGGTCACCCAGACCCTGCGCTCCACCGGCGACGTCAAACAGTCCAACCTGATTCGTCAGCCTGACGGCAGCGTGGCGTTCATCGTCGACTTCGCTGGCGCCAACCTGGCCGCCCTGCCGGAAGACACCGCAGTACGTAGCCAGATCAGCGTCGGCGACAATGCCGAGGTGGTCGAGAACAACCTGCGCTATAACCCAGAGAGCAAGGGCTGGCGCCTGACCCTGCGGCTGAAGGTCAAGGAAGCCAACAAATCGACGGAAATGCGCGCTGCGCTGGTTCGCGACGTGCCTGTCGAACCCGCCAAGCCTGCGACCAAGGACGCCAAGCAGGACAAGGCCGCTGCCAAGCATGCCAAGGCCGAGAAAAACGCCAAGGCCGAACAACCTGCCGCCGACGCGGCGTCCACCAACGGGACCCCGGCCACCACCGAACAAGTGCTGACCGAGACCTGGAGCTATCAGTTGCCTGCCGATGAGTAACTCAAGCGCAAGGCCGGAATCGCTTGGCGAATACCTGGCCCATCTCCCACTGAGCGATGAGCAGCGCGCGGAACTCGCCAGCTGCACCTCGTTCGGTGAGCTGCACCAACGCCTGGCGGCCAACCCGGCCGCCAACGCCGCCGAGGCCGTGCAGGCTTCGGTGGGCCCGCGGCTGACCGTGGGCAGCGCCGCCGAGCTTGAAGAGGCCGAAATGCTCGGCGTCGACGGCAGCGGTCGGCTGTGCCTGAAAATCGCACCGCCGATCAAGCGCACCCGTGTGGTGCCCGAGCCATGGCGCACCAACGTGCTGATCCGCATGTGGCGGCGCATGACAGGGCGCACCAACGCGCCGCAGCCAGAGCAGCGCGAGCTGCCCAAGGCCCGCTGGCGCACGGTTGGTTCGATCCGCCGCTATATCCTGCTGACCCTGATGATCGGCCAGACCATCGTCGCCGGCTGGTACATGAAGGGCATCCTGCCGTATCAGGGCTGGTCGTTCGTCGACCTCGACGAGATCGTCAACCAGTCGCTGTGGGAAACCGTCGTGCAGGTGTGGCCGTATGCCCTGCAGACCTCCATCCTGATTCTCTTCGGCATCCTGTTCTGTTGGGTGTCGGCGGGCTTCTGGACGGCGCTGATGGGCTTCCTTGAGCTGCTCACCGGGCGCGACAAGTACCGTATTTCCGGCAGCAGTGCCGGCAGCGAGCCGATCGCGCCCGAGGCACGTACCGCGCTGGTCATGCCCATCTGCAACGAAGATGTGCCGCGGGTGTTCGCAGGCCTGAGGGCAACGTTCGAATCGGTAGCCGCCAGCGGCAACCTCGACCGTTTCGACTTCTTCGTGCTCAGCGACACCAACGACACCGACATTGCCGTCGCCGAGCAACAGGCCTGGCTGGACGTGTGCCGCGAAACCAAGGGCTTCGGCCGCATCTTCTACCGCCGCCGTCGGCGTCGGGTGAAGCGCAAGAGCGGCAACCTCGACGACTTCTGCCGTCGCTGGGGCGGCGAGTACAAGTACATGGTCGTGCTCGACGCCGACAGCGTCATGAGCGGCGAGTGCCTGAGCAGCCTGGTGCGCCTGATGGAGGCCAACCCGGACGCCGGCATCATCCAGACCGCGCCCAAGGCCTCGGGCATGGACACCCTGTATGCGCGCATGCAGCAGTTCGCCACCCGTGTGTACGGCCCGCTGTTCACCGCCGGCCTGCACTTCTGGCAGCTGGGCGAGTCGCACTACTGGGGCCACAACGCGATCATCCGCATGAAGCCGTTCATCGAGCACTGCGCCCTGGCGCCGTTGCCGGGCAAGGGCGCCTTCGCCGGTGCCATCCTCTCCCACGACTTCGTCGAAGCCGCGCTGATGCGCCGCGCCGGCTGGGGCGTGTGGATCGCCTACGACCTGCCGGGCAGTTACGAAGAGTTGCCGCCGAACCTGCTCGATGAGCTCAAGCGTGACCGCCGCTGGTGCCACGGCAACCTGATGAACTTCCGCCTGTTCCTGGTCAAGGGCATGCACCCGGTGCACCGTGCGGTGTTCCTCACCGGCGTGATGTCGTATCTGTCGGCACCGTTGTGGTTCTTCTTCCTGGTGCTGTCGACCGCGCTGCTGGCGACCAACACGCTGATGGAGCCGCAGTACTTCATCGAGCCGTACCAGCTTTACCCGCTGTGGCCGCAGTGGCATCCGGAAAAAGCCGTTGCGCTGTTCTCCACCACCATCGTGTTGCTGTTCCTGCCCAAGCTGCTGAGCATCATCCTGATCTGGGCCAAGGGCGCCACCGAGTTCGGCGGGCGTATCAAGGTCACCCTGTCGATGCTGATGGAGATGCTGTTCTCCATGCTGCTCGCGCCGGTACGGATGATCTTCCACACCCGCTTCGTGCTGGCCGCGTTCCTTGGCTGGGCCGCGACCTGGAATTCGCCGCAGCGTGACGACGACTCCACGCCGTGGAGCGAGGCCGTGCGCCGCCATGGCCCGCAGACCCTGCTGGGCTTTGCCTGGGCAGCGCTGGTGGCCTGGCTGAACCCGAGCTTCCTGTGGTGGTTGGCACCGATCGTGGGTTCGCTGGTGCTGTCGATCCCGGTGTCGGTGATCTCCAGCCGCACCCGCCTGGGCCTGGCGGCCAAGGACGAGAAGCTGTTCCTGATTCCTGAGGAATACGCAACGCCGCAGGAGCTGCTGGCGACTGACCAGTACACCCACGAGAACCGCTGGCATGCCCTGCACGACGGTTTTGTGCGGGCAGTGGTCGACCCGCGGCAGAATGCCCTGGCCTGCGCCATGGCGACGGCTCGCCACGGGCAGGCTGCACCCATCGAAACGCTGCGTGCCGAGCGTGTGGCCAAGGCGCTGGAGGTGGGGCCGCAGGGACTGGACCTGAATACCCGCCTGGCCTTGCTGAGCGACCCGGTTGCCTTGGCCCGCCTGCATGATCGGGTCTGGGCCGAGCACAAGGCTGCCTGGATCGATGTATGGCGTGCTTCGATCAACAACGACCCGCATTCGCCGTTGTTGCCGTTGCACCCGGAGAATGAAGGCCAGCCGGCACTCGTCGGCGCCTGATCCATAGCATTCGCGGGGCAAGCCCGCTCCCACTGCGACTTCACAGTTCTTCAATGCTGTGCTGTCCCTGTAGGAGCGGGCTTGCCCCGCGAAGCTTCAGACCGGCCATGCAATTGATTTTGGCCAACAAAGTCCCCCCCGGCGCTAGGTCCCTGAGCCGCCATGCGTTAGCATCCCTCTCCGATAGACGCTTCGGCCAGTACGGCCGTGCCAACAATAAGATTTGCTTCTTTTCTTGCTAGGGGACTTGGTGATGATCAAGAAATACCTTTCGCGACTGCTGGTCGGTGTTACCGCCCTGGTCGCCGTCTCGGCAGCCCAGGCTGGCGCCATCGAAGACGCGGTCAAGCGCGGCACCCTGAAAGTGGGCATGGACCCAACCTACATGCCGTTCCAGATGACCAACAAGCGTGGCGAGATCATCGGCTTCGAGGTCGATATCCTCAAAGCCATGGCCAAGTCCATGGGCGTCAAGCTGGAGACCGTCTCCACCGCCTATGACGGCATCATCCCGGCCCTGCTGACCAACAAGTTCGACATGATCGGCAGCGGCATGACCCTGACCCAGGAACGTAACCTGCGCCTGAACTTCAGCGAACCCTTCATTGTGGTCGGCCAGACCCTGCTGATCCGCAAGGACCTGGCGGGCGAGATCAAGACCTACAAAGACCTGAACAACGAGAAGTACCGCATCACCTCCAAGCTCGGCACCACCGGCGAGATGGTTTCCAAGAAGCTGATCGCCAAAGCCAAGTACCACGGCTATGACAACGAGCAGGAAGCGGTGATGGACGTGGTCAACGGCAAGGCCGACGCCTTCGTCTACGATGCCCCCTACAACGTGGTGGCGGTGGAGAAGGCCGGCGCTGGCAAGCTGCTGTTCCTCGAAGAACCCTTCACCTACGAGCCGCTGGCATTCGGCCTGAAGAAAGGCGACTACGACAGCATCAACTTCATCAACAACTTCCTGCACCAGATCAAGCATGACGGGACCTACGATCGTATCCACGACAAGTGGTTCAAGAACAAGGACTGGCTGAAGGAAATGGAATAAGAAGTAGCTTCAAGCCGCAAGCTGCAAGCTGCAAGAGGAGGTGGGCCAATACGCGGTCTGGTTTTCCTTGCAGCTTGTAGCTTGCGGCTTGCCGCTTTCTGGAGTAACCCCGTGATCAAACACAAGAAAGCCCAGTGGCCCTGGCACGCGCTGACTGCGCTGGTGCTGGTTGGCCTGGCGGTCAGTCTGTATCTGGCCACCTCATTGATGTCCTATGAATGGCGCTGGAACCGCGTCCCTCAGTATTTTGCCTACCAGGCCGAAGACGCCCAGCGTGCCGCCAGCAATGGCACCGTGCAGGACATCGTCATAACCGGTGACACCGCCCGCGTCTCGCTCAAGGGCGAAGACGGCGCCGAGCAGGTGCTCGATGTGGACAGCAACAGCCTGCTGCTGAGCCGTGGCGATGACGTCGCCGAAGGCGACCAGGTCGGTGTGACCCGCCACTGGGCGGCTGGCCCGTTGGCGTGGGGCCTGTGGACCACGCTATGGTTGTCGGTGGTGTCTGGCGCCCTGGGCCTGGTAATCGGCTTGTTTGCGGGCCTGTGCCGGTTGTCGAACAACCCGACCCTGCGCGACTTGTCGACGGTTTACGTCGAACTGGTGCGGGGCACACCGCTGCTGGTACAGATCTTCATCTTCTATTTCTTCATCGGCACCGTGCTCAACCTGTCCCGCGAGTTCGCCGGGGTTGCGGCGCTGGCGCTGTTCACCGGGGCCTATGTGGCCGAGATCGTCCGCGCCGGTGTGCAGTCGATCGCCCGAGGCCAGAACGAGGCGGCCCGCTCGCTGGGCTTGAATGCCAGCCAGTCGATGCGCCATGTGATCCTGCCCCAGGCCTTCAAACGCGTGCTGCCGCCGTTGGCCGGCCAGTTCATCAGCCTGGTCAAGGACACCTCGCTGGTCTCGGTGATCGCCATCACCGAACTGACCAAGAGCGGCCGCGAGGCCATCACCACCTCGTTCTCGACCTTCGAGATCTGGTTCTGCGTGGCAGGCCTGTACCTGCTGATCAACCTGCCGCTGTCGCACCTGGCCAGCCGGCTTGAGCGGAGGCTTGCGCAAAGTGATTGAAGTCCGTGATCTGGTAAAAGTCTTCGACACCCGCGGCCAAGTGGTTCGCGCGGTAGACAATGTCACCACGCGTGTGGCCAAGGCCGAAGTGGTGGTGGTGCTTGGCCCGTCGGGTTCGGGCAAGTCGACCTTCCTGCGCTGCCTCAACGGCCTGGAGCATTTCGACGAAGGCCATGTGGCCATCGACGGCCTGCAACTGGCCGACCCGAAGACCGACATCAACGCCTACCGCCGCGAAGTCGGCATGGTGTTCCAGCATTTCAACCTGTTCCCGCACATGACCGTGCTGGAGAACCTGTGCCTGGCGCAGAAGGTGGTGCGCAAGCGCGGCAAGGCCGAGCGTGAGGCCAAGGCCCGGGCGCTGCTGGAGAAGGTCGGTATCGCGCAGAAGGCCAACGAGTACCCGTCGCGGTTGTCCGGCGGCCAGCAGCAGCGCGTGGCGATTGCCCGTGCCTTGGCCATGGAGCCGAAGGTGATGCTGTTCGACGAGCCGACCTCGGCGCTCGACCCGGAAATGGTCGGCGAAGTGCTGGATGTGATGAAGACCCTGGCCCAGGAAGGCATGACCATGGTCTGCGTTACCCACGAGATGGGCTTTGCCCGGGAAGTGGCTGACCGGGTGCTGTTCTTCGACCATGGCAAGTTGCTGGAAGATGCCTCGCCGGCGCAGTTCTTTGATACGCCGAAGGACCCCCGGGCGCAGGCGTTCTTGCGCCAGGTGCTGTAACCGCTTGGGGGCGCATTGCGCCCCCGGCAATCTCACAGGCTGAACCGCCCGACCATCCCCCGCAACTGCCGCCCCAGTTGCTCCAGCTCGCCACTCGAAGCCGCCGTCTGTTCACTGGCCGCACTGGTCTGGTCCGACACATCGCGCACATTCAGCACACTGCGGTTGATCTGCTCGGCCACCACGCTCTGCTCTTCGCTGGCCGTGGCGATCTGCTGGTTCATGCCCTGGATGCTCGACACCGTATCGGTAATCTGCCCCAGCGCATGCCCTGCCTTGCGGCTCAGCTCGACACTCTGCTCGGTCAGGCGCTTGCTGTTGTCGAGCAGGTGCGTGACCTCGTCTGTGCCGCTGTGCAGGCTGTCGATCAGTTGTTCGATCTCCTCGGTCGACTGCTGGGTCCGTTGCGCCAGCCCGCGTACCTCATCGGCGACCACCGCAAAACCACGCCCGGCTTCACCGGCCCGGGCGGCCTCGATCGCCGCGTTCAAGGCTAGCAGGTTGGTTTGTTCGGACACCGACTTGATCACATCGAGGATGCTGCCGATGCGCTGGCTTTCGCCCGCCAGATGCTGCATGGCTGCCAGGCAATCGTCCATCTGCCCGGCCAGTTGCTCGATGCGGCTGATGGCTTCGGCCACCACCTGATCGCCCACCTGTGCCTGCTGGTCGGCATTGGTTGCGGCCAGCGATGCCTGTTCGGCGTTCTGCGCCACCTCTTGCACGGTCGCGCTCATCTGGTTCATGGCGGTGGCCACCTGATCGGTTTCCTCGCGTTGCTGGCTGATACGCAGCTTGGTGTCCTCACTGCTGGCGGCCAGTTGCGAGGCCGCCTGTGACAGGTGGCCGACACCTTGGTCGATGCCGCCAATCAGCTCGCGCAGGCTCAAGGTCATGTCGCGCATGCTGGACTGCAATTGGCCCATCTCGTCACGGCGCAGCACCGGCTCGACCTGGCTCAGGTCGCCCTTGCTGATACGCGCGGCCACGGCCAGTGTCTGGCGCAGCGGCTGGGTAATCTGCAGGGTGATCAGCCAGCCGGCGATCACCCCCACCACCAGCGCCAGCATGGCCACGCTGGTCAGCAACGAGCGGGCTGCCAGGGCCTCGCTGTCGCGTTGCTCGACCTTGCGCTCGCCCAGTTCCACGCTGACGGCGCTCAACTCATCGCCCATCTTTTCCATGTTGCCTTGCAACTGCTCGACCCGTACGGCGGCGCGGCGGTACTGATCCAGGCTGGTGCGGTACTTGGCCAACTCGACGCCGGGCAGTTCCGTCAGCGTGCGTGGCAGGCCCAGGGGCGCAAGGCCCTTGAGCAACTGGCCAAGGCTGTTGTCAGCGGCGTTCAGTGCGCCATCGCCGACCTTGGCGAAACCCTCGACGGGCGAGAAGGTATAAGCGGGTACCAGGCTCTGCTGGTTGGCACCGTCGACGTGACGGCTGAGGGTATCCATCAGGCCCAGCACGCCGCTTTGCTGGCTGTCGGCAGGCATCTTCAGCAAGGCCTGGGTCTGTAGTTCGTCGATGACGTCGTTGAGTTTCTGCTCCTGCGCCTGCATGGCCTCGCGCAGCGCGTGCCGCTGGGTGACCGTGCGCTGCAGTTCGGCGAAGTCGTCGCGCAGGCGCTGCAATAGTTGCAGCTTGTGGGTGAGCATCTGGCGTGATTCATCGACGTTGCTGCGTTGCTGCAGGGTGGTCAGCATGCCTTCGAGTTGATCGAGGATGCGCACGATGCGCGACTTGCTGGCATCGTCGCTTAGTACGCGATAGGTGATGCGCTCTGCGCGCAGGTCCTTGACCAGGTCGTTGATCAGGCCGATTTCACTGAGTTGTTCCGAGCGGATGATGGCGCCATCCAGCGCGCGCCAGCCGCTGAGGGTGGTGGCCAGGGTAAGCAGCAAGACCACGGCGAAGCCGAGGGCAAGCTTGGCACCGACACTGACGTTGCCGAGCCTGCGGTTGAGGTAACCGAGCATGATGATTCTCCGTCCGTTTGAGAGAGGGCATGCCGACGCAATGCCGGCATGACACCCCTGCCCATCGGCAGCGGAGGCGTAGGACTTGACCTGATAATCCCGTAGGAAAATTCAGCAAAGACTGTATGAATTTCTGCGGGGCCCGCCGCGACGCTTGTGTAGGAGCGGCCTTGCGTCGCGAACGGGCTGCGTAGCGGCCCTGGTTTTTCAGCTTCGCCGCAGAGAGTGCTGGGGGCGCTACGCGCCCCGTTCGCGACGCAAGGCCGCTCCTACACAAAGCCCGCAGGCCGTGCATGATCAGAGCCTGAAACGCCCTACCAGCCCTTGCAGGTGCGTGCCCAACCGCGCCAGTTCCACACTGGAGCTGGCCGTTTCTTCACTGGCCGCCGAGGTCTGATCGGAGATATCCCGCACATTCATCACGCTGCGGTTGATCTCCTCGGCCACCGCGCTCTGTTCTTCCGCCGCCGTGGCAATCTGCTGGTTCATCGCCTGGATCGACGACACGGTACGGGTGATGGTCTCCAGAGAGCCCCCGGCGCGGCGGGTCAGTTCGACACTGCTGTCGGTCAGCTGGCGGCTGTTGTCCATCACGCTGGCCACGCGTTGCGTGCCGCTTTGCAGGCCGGCAATCAGTTCTTCGATTTCTTCGGTCGACTGCTGCGTACGCTGGGCCAGGCTGCGCACTTCGTCGGCGACTACGGCAAAGCCACGCCCGGCCTCGCCGGCCCGTGCTGCCTCGATCGCCGCGTTGAGGGCCAGCAGGTTGGTCTGCTGGGCCACCGACTTGATCACATCGAGCACGCTGCCGATCTTGTCGCTCTCGGCCTTGAGCTGGTTCATCGCTTCGCTGGAGTTGGCCACCTCAGAGGCCAGGCGCTCAATCTGGGCCACCGCCTCACCCACCACCCGATCACCCTCGCGGGCTTGTTGGTCGGCCATCAACGCGGCTTCCGAGGCCTGTTCGGCGTTGCGTGCCACCTCGTGCACGGTGGCAGTCATCTGGTTCATGGCCGTCGCCACCTGGTCGGTCTCGACCTTCTGGTTGTTGACCCCGGCGCTGGTCTGCTCGGTCACCGCCGACAGTTCCTCGGCGGCGCTGGCAATCTGCGTGACACCGTCGCCGATGCCGCCGATCAACTCACGCAGGCCTTGGGTCATGCGCTGCATGCTGGCCTGCAACTGGCCCAGTTCGTCGCGGCGTTGTACCGGCAAGTCCTGGCTCAGGTCGCCGCTGGCCACGCGCTCGGCAGCGCTCAGGGTCTGGCGCAGCGGGATGATGATCTGCCGGGTGATGGCCCAGGCCGCCAGCAGGCCCAGCGCCAGCGCCAGGGCGGTGGCGGCGGCGAGCAGGGTCTTGGCCTGGCTGGCACCGGCGTTGCGCACTGCCGTCTGTGAGGTGGTCATCGTCTGGCTGGTCTGCAGCAGCACCGAGCCTTGGTCGGCCATGTGTTGCAGTGCCTGCTCGCTGGCAGCCTGCGCACTGCCGAACTGGTTGACCGCGTCACGGTAGCCGGCCAGGGCGGTGGCGGCATCGTCGAGGCTGGCGGCATGTTCGGCGGGCACCTTGGCCGGCAGCGCCTTGAGTTCGGCCAGGGCCTGGTCGATGGCCTTCAGTGCGGTCTGCTGATACTGCGCGTCGCCGCTGTAGGTATAGCCACGGACCTGGAAGCGCGCTTGTTGCAGCAGTGCGCTGACGTCCACCGCATACTGGTATTGGCTGATATCACCGCCCTGCAGCAGGCCCCGCTGGACCCGGCCGACCAGCTCGACGGCCTTGTCGGCGCTGTCGCCAAGCACGGCACGGCTGGCTTCGCGGCGTTGGCCAGCCTGTTTCAGGTCGTTGAACGCTTGTTGATAGATGCGCACGGCCTCGCGCTGCTGTTCGAGGCGCTGGCGGTCGGCGGGGAGTTCGATCTGGCCCAGCATCAGTTGCACCTGGCGATCAAGATTGGCCAGGGCCTTTTCCAGCTCGGCCACAGCGGCGTCATTGCGGTCGCGCTGGTAATGCTGGCGGGCGATGCGCAGTTCCTGGGTGTATTGCTGGATCACCGAAATATTACCCAGCTTGTCGCCGCGGTCGATGACGCTGTCCAGGCCGTGCCAGCCGGTCAGGGTAATGGCCAGGGTCAGTAGCAGTACCAGGCCGAAGCCCAGCCCCAGCTTGCGATTGACGCTTACATTTCCCAGCACGTGGGCTAACCATCGGTACATGTTCGACTCCCCGGTAACTTGGCAGCACGGTTAATTATTGTGTTGCCAAGGCATCGGCCTGGGAGAGAGAAACTTGATGGGTGAAAAGCCTGACGATTACGTCAGAAAATACGCGATAACAGCGCGATTACGGCAGTTTCCACGCGCAGGATTCGCTCACCCAGCTGCACGGGCGCAAGGCCAGCCTTGCCCAGCAGCTCGACTTCATAGGGGATCCAGCCACCCTCCGGGCCGATGGCCAGGGTCACCGCTTGCTCGACGGCCCGCGGGCAGGCAGGGTAGGGGCCGGGGTGGCCCACCAGGCCCAGGGTGCCTTCGGCGATGGCCGGCAGGCGGTCTTCGACGAACGGCTTGAAGCGCTTCTCGATGATCACCTCGGGCAACACTGTGTCGCGGGCCTGCTCCAGGCCCAGGATGAGGTTTTCGCGAATGCTTTCGGGGTTAAGGAAAGGCGTTTGCCAGAAACTCTTTTCGACCTTGTAGCTGTTCACCAGGATCAGGCGCTCGACACCCAGGGTGGCGACGGTCTGGAACAGCCGGCGTAGCATTTTCGGCCGCGGCACCGCCAGCACCAGGGTCAGCGGCAGCTTGGCCGGTGGCGGCTGGTCGAAGCCCACTTGCAGTTCCGCTTCGTGGCCTTCCAGGCGCACCACCGTGGCGCGCCCCATCAACCCGTTGACCTGCCCGACGCGCAAGCTATCGCCCACCGCCACCCGGTGAATCTCCTGCATGTGGGTGAAACGCCGGTCGGCCAGGACCACGCGGTCGGCCGCGATGAAATCGGCTTGTTCGAGTAACAGCAGGTTCACGGTTGAGTCGCAGGGGGTTGGTCGTTGTGATCGTTCGCGGCTTCATCGTGCTCGCTGCGCTTGCGGATCAGGCTGCCACACAGCACACCGACCTCGAACAACAGCCACATGGGCACTGCCAGCAAGGTCTGGGAGAAGATATCCGGTGGGGTCAGGACCATGCCGACCACGAAGCAGCCGATGATCACGTAAGGGCGAACCTTCTTCAGGTACTTCACGTCGACCACGCCGATCCACACCAGCAACACCACGGCCACCGGGATCTCGAAGGCAACGCCAAAGGCGAAGAACAGGGTCATGACGAAGTCGAGGTAGCTGGCGATGTCGGTCATCATCGACACGCCTTCTGGTGTGGCGCTGGCGAAGAAGCCGAAAATCAGTGGGAACACCAGGAAATAGGCGAAGGCCATGCCGGCGTAGAACAGGAAGATGCTCGACACCAGCAGCGGAATGGCAATGCGTTTTTCATGGCGATACAGCCCGGGTGCGATGAAGCCCCAGATCTGTTGAAGAATGAACGGAATCGCCAGGAACAACGACACGATCATGGTCAACTTGAACGGCGTGAGGAACGGCGAGGCCACGTCGGTGGCGATCATCGTCGCATTGGCCGGCAGGTGGTCGCGCAGCGGCGCCGAGACCAGGGTGTAGATCTGCTGGGCGAAGGAGAACAACCCGGCAAAGATCAGGAAGATGACGGCGACACAACGCAGCAGGCGGGTGCGCAGTTCGGTCAGGTGCGAGACCAGCGGCATGGGCTGGTCGTGTTCCGGATTTTCGCTCATGGGGCTCGCGGCGGTTGTGGCGGTTCAGAGGGTGCGGCCGGGGCGGCAGGCGTGGCGTCTGGCGTAGCTTCGAGCCCTGCGGGAGGCTGCACTGTGGCCGTGGTGACCGGTGGCTGCACCGTTGGCGTCTGCGGGTTGAGGATGCGCCGGGCTTCCTCTTCCATGTGCAGGATGTGCTCGTTGTGCAGTTGCCGACGGATATCGTCGGCGCCGATCTCGCGCTCGACTTCCATCTTGATGCTGTTGAAGCTGCGCTTGAGACGCCCGATCCACAGCCCGGCCGTACGCGCGGCGCCGGGCAGGCGCTCGGGGCCGAGCACCAGCAGGGCGACGAGGCCTACGAGCAGCAGCTCACTGAAACTGATGCCGAACATGGGTCAGTCTTTCCGCTGTGGCTCTTGGACCGGCTGGGCCTGGCCCTCGATGGTGTGGCCCTGGGCCTGCTGGGCAGTGTTCTGCACCGGCGGAACGGGCTGTGCAGGCGGCGGCGTCTGCTCGGCCGGCTTGTTCTCTTCGTCGCTCATGGCCTTGCGAAAGCCCTTGATCGACTCGCCGAGGTCGCTGCCGAAGTTTTTCAGCTTCTTGGTGCCGAACACCAGCACCACCACCACCAGCAGTACAATCCAGTGTTTCCAGTCAAAGATACCCATGTTGCTCTCCTAGAATTCTATTCAGTCAGGCGGAAGGTTGACGCGCAGCCTTCTCGTCATGCCCGGAGAGCCCGAAACGGCGCTCCAGTTCATCAAGCACGGCCTGTGGATGCTGCCCCAACGCGCTGAGCATCACCATGCTATGAAACCACAGGTCGGCGGTTTCATAGATGACATCGCTGTAATCCTTGCTGATCGCAGCATCCTTGGCGGCAATGATCGTCTCGACGGACTCTTCGCCGAGCTTCTCGAGGATCTTGTTCAGGCCCTTGTGATGCAGGCTTGCCACGTAGGAGCTGTCGGGCGCCGCGTGCTTGCGTTGTTCAAGCACTTCGGCCAGGCGGTTGAGGGTGTCGCTCATGTCAGTGTCCTGCGCTATAGATGGCGTCCGGGTCCTTCAGGACCGGGTCGACGGTTTGCCATTGGCCGTCTTCGTAGACGCGGTAGAAGCAGCTTTCGCGGCCCGTATGGCAGGCGATATGGCCCAGTTGCTCGACCAACAGGATGATCACGTCGGCATCACAGTCCAGGCGCATTTCGTGCAATTTCTGTACATGGCCGGACTCCTCGCCCTTGCGCCACAGTTTGCCACGCGAGCGCGACCAGTAGATGGCGCGTTGCTCGGCGGCAGTCAGGGCCAGGGATTCGCGGTTCATCCAGGCCATCATCAGCACGCGTCCGGTCTTGTGGTCCTGAGCAATGGCCGGTACCAGGCCATCGCTGTTCCACTTGATCTCGTCCAGCCAGTCTTTCATCGTCGACTCCAAAACGGGCCCGCTCCTGTGCCGGGCCCTTTGCGCTAGTTTGCCAGCCAGAGGCGCGGCTGGCTATTGGCGCACGATCAGGTAAAGGCCAGCGGCCAGCATCAGCCATGCCGGCCAGGCGGCCGGGGCGGCCAGGCTGGCGGCCTCGGCGGCACCTGCGGCCAGTACCGCGCCACCGCCAAGCAGGCCGGCGCCGAGCAGGCGCAGTGCCCAGCGGTCGCCCTGGCGGCGCCGCTGGGGCAGTTGGGGGTCGTGCAGGTGCGGTTGCGACAGGCGTTCGAGCAGGTCGCGGGTCATGCCGGCCAGGTGCGGCAGTTGCTCGGCCTGGCTGTACAGGTTGCCGACCATGGCCTTGGGGCTGTAGCGCTCGCGCATCCAGCGTTCCAGAAACGGCTTGGCGGTGCTCCACAGGTCCAGGTCGGGGTACAGCTGGCGGCCCAGGCCCTCGATGTTGAGCAGGGTCTTTTGCAGCAACACCAGTTGCGGCTGGACCTCCATGTTGAAGCGCCGGGCGGTCTGGAACAGGCGCATCAGCACCTGGCCGAAGGAAATGTCTTTCAACGGTTTTTCGAAGATCGGCTCGCACACGGTACGGATCGCTGCTTCGAACTCATTGACCTTGGTGTGCGCCGGCACCCAGCCCGAATCGATGTGCAGTTGCGCGACGCGGCGGTAATCACGCTTGAAGAAGGCGATCAGGTTGCGCGCCAGGTAGTCCTGGTCCTCTGCGGTGAGACTGCCGACGATGCCGCAGTCGATGGCGATGTACTGCGGGCTCCAGGGCTTTACCGTGCTGACGAAAATGTTGCCGGGGTGCATGTCGGCATGGAAGAAGCTGTCACGGAACACCTGGGTGAAGAACACCTCCACACCGCGCTCGGCCAGCAGTTTCATGTCGGTACGCTGGTCGGCCAGGGTTGCCATGTCGGTGACCGGCACGCCGTAGATGCGCTCCATCACCAGCACCTTGGGCCGGCACAGGTCCCAGTAGACCTGAGGCACGTACATCAGCTCGGAGCCTTCGAAGTTGCGCCGCAACTGGCTGGCGTTGGCCGCCTCGCGGAGCAGGTCGAGTTCGTCGTAGATGGTCTTTTCGTAATCGTTGACCACTTCGACCGGGTGCAGGCGGCGAGCGTCGGCAGACACCCGCTCGGCGCCCTTGGCGATCAGGAACAGCCAGGCCAGGTCCTGGGCAATGATCGGTTTGAGGCCCGGGCGTACCACCTTGACCACGACTTCTTCGCCGCTCTTCAGGCGCGCGGCGTGTACCTGGGCCACCGAGGCCGAGGCCAGCGGCTCGACGTCGAAACGGCTGAACACCTCGCCGACCTTGGCGCCGAGCTGCTCCTCGATCAATGCCACGGCCTTTTTCGGGTCGAACGGCGGCACGCGGTCCTGCAGCAGCATCAGTTCGTCGGCGATGTCGGTGGGCAGCAGGTCGCGGCGGGTGGACAGCAGCTGGCCGAACTTGATGAAGATCGGCCCCAGGTCCTGCAGCGCCAGGCGCAGGCGCGCGCCACGGCTGAGCGCGGAGGGCGTGCGCGGCAGCCAGCGCCAGGGCATCAGCAGGCGCAGGCTCATCAGCCACCAGGGCAGGGGCAGGTCGAACAGCAGGTCATCGAGGCGGTAGCGGATCACCACGCGCTGGATGCGAAAGAGACGGCGGACGGCGAGCAGCTTCATGCGTTATCGCTGGTATCAAGGGATCGGGAGAGGCGCAGCAGGCGCGCCTCCAAGCGTTCTGTATCGACCTTCAAGGCATCGAGCTCGCTGAAGGCGGCTTCGGCTTCGCGTTTGCCGACCAGGGTGCGGGACTCTTCGGCCAGGTACTCGGAGAGGTTCTGGCTGAAGCGCGTCAGGCCCTGGCGGGTCCAGCGCGCGCGCAGGCGGATGTGGCCTGCCAGCAGCGCGGTGGCGACCGGGCCGAGCCAACGCTGCAGCTCGTGCTCCCAGTCCAGCTCCAGGTCCTGCAACACGCCGAACAGGTCGAGCAGTACGGCGCTGTCGCCATGCAGTTCGACCTGCGGGCTGTGCAGCACGGCGGTCTTGTCCCTGGCCAAGGCCAGTTGCGCCAGGCTGCCAGCGGGGGCGCGCAGGCTGCAGTCGACCTCGCCTTCCCAGTGCGCGGCCAGCATCAGGCCGTCTTCATCGGGCAAGATGAATACCTGCAGGGCCGGCTGACGGCAATCGATCTCGATGACCTTGCCTTCGAGCGCAGCCAGCCGCGGCAATGCCGTGCTGTCCATGCGCAGGACGCGGTTCAGGCCATGTTCGACGCTGGCGAGCAGCCCGGCCAGCAGCATCAGGGCTTGATTCCCCGGTGCACGGCGACGATGCCGCTGGTCATGTTGTGGTAGGTGACGCGGTCGAAGCCGGCGTCGACCATCATGGCCTTGAGGGTTTCCTGGTCGGGGTGCATGCGGATCGATTCGGCCAGGTAGCGGTAGCTTTCCGAGTCGTTGGTGATCAGCTTGCCGGCCAGTGGCATGAAGGCGAACGAGTACGCGTCGTAGGCCTTGGACATCAGCTTGCTGGTCGGCTTGGAGAATTCGAGGATCAACAGGCGCCCGCCCGGCTTGAGCACGCGCAGCATCGAGCGGATGGCTTCGTCCTTGTGGGTGACGTTGCGCAGGCCGAAGGCGATGGTCACGCAGTCGAAGTGGTTGTCCGGGAACGGCAGCTTCTCGGCGTCGGCCTGGACGAACTCGATGTTGCCCGCCACGCCACGGTCGAGCAGGCGGTCACGGCCAACCTTGAGCATCGACTCGTTGATGTCGGCCAGCACCACCTGCCCGGTCGGGCCGACCAGCCGCGAGAACTTGGCGGCCAGGTCACCGGTACCGCCGGCAATGTCCAGCACGCGGTTGCCGCTGCGCACGCCCGACAGCTCGATGGTGAAGCGCTTCCACAGGCGGTGCATGCCGCCGGAAAGCACGTCGTTCATCAGGTCGTACTTGGCCGCCACCGAGTGGAACACCTCGGCGACTTTCTTGGCTTTCTGGCTCTCGGGGACGTCCTGGTAGCCAAAATGG
The DNA here is from genome assembly GCF_028682155.1 of Pseudomonas sp. 39004. Lineage (NCBI taxonomy): Bacteria > Pseudomonadati > Pseudomonadota > Gammaproteobacteria > Pseudomonadales > Pseudomonadaceae > Pseudomonas > Pseudomonas sp. 39004. The sequence continues at coordinate 43,624 of NZ_JANIAG010000002.1, read as the reverse complement.
GTGGTGGGTTCGGCGTGTTCGCCTTTGCGCTGGTCGTTCATATCGCTTCACCGGAAAAAATTACCGCCATTCTAGGGCGAACGGGCGGATTTGTCTTGGCGGGGTGTGCCGGGGGGCAGGGGCGGGCATAATGCCGATTATGTCTTCATATCCAGGAACACCCGCATGACCCAGATCAGCGTCGAACGCAAACACTCCCTTGGCCGCGAGGCCGCTCGCGCCAAGGCCGAAGCGCTGGTGGACAAGCTGAGCCGCGAATATGACCTCAAGGCCACCTGGAACGGCGACCGCGTCGACGTGGCACGCAGTGGCGCCAACGGCAGCGTGCACATCGGTGACGACAGCATCCGCGTCGAGCTGAAACTGGGCATGATGCTGTCGATGATGAGCGGCACCATCAAGGGCGAGATCGAGCGGGCGCTGGACAAAGCCCTGGCCTGAGGCCTGCCACCTTAGGGTGAGAATTCTAATTTCGCGCTCTACCTTATGCTCAAGCCCAACCTCCCTGGGCGGTTCCTCTCCACTCATGAGCATGAGGTACAGAGCATGGCCAAAGTGAATGTGAAGAAAAAGGACGACGCCCTGGGCACCCTGGGCGAGGTGCGCGGCTACGCGCGCAAGATCTGGCTGGCAGGTATCGGCGCTTACGCCCGCGTCGGCCAGGAAGGTTCCGAGTACTTCAGCGAGCTGGTCAAGGCCGGCGAAGGCGTTGAAAAACGTGGCAAGAAACGCATCGACAAAGAGCTCGATGCCGCCAATACCCAGATTGACGAAGCGACCCAGGAAGTCAGTCGCGTACGCGGCAAGGTCGAAGTTCAACTGGACAAGATCGAAAAAGCTTTCGACGCACGGGTTGGTCGCGCCTTGAATCGCCTTGGCATTCCGTCTAAACATGACGTTGAGGCGTTGTCCATCAAGCTTGAACAGCTGCACGAGCTGCTTGAGCGCGTCGCGCACAAACCATAAGGAGAGCAGGATGGCTGGCAAGAAGAATTCCGATAAAGAAAGCAGCTCCTGGGTCGGCGGGATCGAGAAGTACTCCCGCAAGATCTGGCTGGCCGGGCTGGGTATCTATTCGAAGATCGACCAGGACGGCCCGAAGCTGTTCGACACGCTGGTGAAAGACGGCGAGAAGGCCGAGAAGCAGGCCAGGAAGACCGCTGAAGATGTCGCCGAAACCGCCAAGTCTTCGACCACCTCGCGGGTGTCTGGCGTGAAGGACCGTGCGCTGGGCAAGTGGAGCGAGCTCGAAGAAGCCTTCGACAAGCGCCTGAACAGCGCCATCTCGCGCCTGGGCGTACCTAGCCGTAACGAGATCAAGGCCCTGCACCAGCAGGTGGACAGCCTGACCAAGCAGATCGAGAAGCTGACCGGTGCTTCGGTCACGCCGGTTTCCAAGGCTGCTGCGAGCAAAGCTGCTGCGAGCAAGACTGCGGCCAAGCCGTTGGCCAAGGCGCCTGCCAAACCGGCTGCTAAAACCGCTGCTGCCAAGCCTGCGGCCAAGGTTGCTGCGGCCAAACCCGCGGCCAAGGTTGCCGCTGCCAAGCCGGCGGCAAAACCGGCTGCCAAGCCTGTTGCGGCCAAGCCTGCTGCAGCGAAGAAACCTGCGGTGAAGAAGGCCCCGGCCAAACCGGCTGCGGCCAAACCGGCAGCACCGGCCACCAGCGCCGCACCCGCTGCCACCGCAGCGCCAGCGCCAAGCGCGGCACCGGCCAGCAATACACCGTCGGCACCGGTGAGCGCAGTTACCGAAGCCTGATACTGCGTGACTTCTTCGCGGGCTTGCCCCGCGAAGAAGTCACTGCCGATTGAACAGCCTCACCCCTCCAGGTACCTCACCGCCAATTGCTCCGCCGCCGCCCGTGCCGGGGGCTGCAGGTGCGGTGCCACCAGCATCATCACCTGATACACCACAATCCCCACATCCCCCTCGCGCCCCAGCACACGCTGGTAGTCCAGCGAGAACATCAGCGTCAGGGTGATCTGCTCCACCAGTTGCCCCAGTGCCTGGGTCTCGCTCACCACCTGCCCCTGGCCCTTGAGGCTGGCGAGCAACGCGGCAAGGGTGCGCTTTAGCGCATTGATCAAGCTGCGCATGCCACGGGCCAGCTTGGGCAGGCGCCCGGTCAGGTTCGACAAGTCCTGGAACAGGAAACGGTACTGCGCCATGCGTTCGACGATCAGGTGCAGGAACAGCCAGTAGTCCTCGGCATCCAGGCGCACCTCCAGCGGCGGGTCGAGCAGGGGCATCAGCGCCTCTTCGAAGCGTTCGAACAGGCCCAGCACCACAGGCTCCTTGCCGTGGAAGTGGTAGTACAGGTTGCCAGGGCTGATGCCCAGCTCGTTGGCGATCTCCAGGGTCGAGACGTTCGGTTCGCCCTGTTGGTTGAACAGCTGCAGGGCGCATTCAAGGATACGGTCGCGGGTTTTCATCCAGGCGGTGTGCTCATCGGGTCAGGACATAGGTGCCTGGCGCAGGGCCCAGCGGCGGATAGGTTGCATTACCAAGTTCGGTGCGCGGCGCCTTCAGCGGGCCGGAACGGGGTGTGACCCACTCCAGCCACAAGGGCCACCAACTGCCCTCGCTGCGCTGGGCGTCGTGGAACCACGCGCGCGGGTCGCTCGACAGCTTGGGGTTGGCCAGGTAATAGGCCTTGGGGTTGCCGGGTGGGTTGATGATGCTCTGGATATGCCCGCTGTTGGCCAGCACGAAGCGCCGTTCGCCGCCCAGCAGCAGGGCCGAGCGGTACACGGCGTCCCAGGGGGTGATGTGGTCGTTGCTGCCGGCCACGGTGAAGCTGTCGAGGTCGACCTGCTTGAGGTCGATGGGCGTGCCGCAGACCTCCAGGCCCGCCGGGTGGGTCAGTGGGTTGAGCTTGAAGAAGTCGAGCAGGTCGCCATGCAATGCGGCGGGCAGGCGCGTGCTGTCGGCGTTCCAGTAGAGAATGTCGAAGGCTGGCGGGGTCTTGCCAAGCAGGTAGTTGTTGACCCAGTAGTTCCAGATCAGGTCGTTGGGCCGCATCCAGGCGAAGATGCGCGCCACCTCGGCGCCGTCCAGCACGCCGCGCTGGTAGGAGCGGCGCTTGGCCGCCTCGAGGGTCTGCTCGTCGGCGAACAGGCTGGCAGGGCTTTCGAACTTGCTGTCGAGCAGGCTCACCAGGTACGTGGCGCTGCGTACCCGGCGCAGCTGGTGCTTGGCTTGCAGGTGGCCTTGCAGCGCCGCCATGGTCAGGCCGCCGGCGCAGGCGCCCATCAGGTTGGGGTCGCGGTTGCCGCTGATGCTGCGGCAGGCATTGAGCGCTTCTTCCAAGGCCTGAACGTAGCTGGACAGGCCCCACTCGCGGTGCCGTGGGTCGGGGTTGCGCCAGCTGACCATGAACACCTGCAGGCCGTTCTTGAGCATGTACTGGACGAAGCTGTTGGTCGCGCTCAGGTCGAAGATGTAGAACTTGTTGATTTGCGGCGGCACCACCAGCAGGGGGCGGGCGTGCTGCTTTTCACTCATCGGCTGGTACTGGATCAGCTCCAGCAACTCGTTTCGAAACACCACGGCGCCTGGGGTTGCCGCCACATTGCCGCCCACCTCGAATGCGCGCTCGTCGACCTGGCGAGGCAGGCCGTCGTTGTGGCGCAGATCGTCGAGCAGGTGCGCCGCGCCACGCAGCAGGCTCTGGCCGCCGGTATTGAGCAGCTCCTTCACCGCCAGCGGGTTGAGCAGCGAGTTGCTGGGCGCCAGGGCGTCGTTGATCAGGGTGAACAGAAACTGCGCACGGGCCCGGTCATCGGCGTCCAGGTGGCTTTCCTCGATCCACAGGCGGGTCTGCTTCTGCCAGGCCAGGTAGGCTTGCAGGCCACGCCGGTACAGCGGGTTCTGGCTCCATGTCGGGTCGCTGAAGCGCGTGTCGCGCGGGTTTGGCTGGTAGGGCGTGTCGCCGAGCATCACCCGGCCGAGTTGGCCGCTCAGGGCCAGCAGGTGGCGGGCGGTGTGCAGCGGGTTACGCAGCCCGTGGCGGCCGACGCTGCGCAGGGTGGATATCAAATCGCGGCCGCGCAGGCCGAGCATGGCGTTCTGTACGTTCATGCTGGTGGCGGGAAGCGTTGGCGTTCCTTTGGCCGGTTTGTCTTTCATGGCAACACTCCCTGGTCTTGACCCTTGCGCCTGATGCCCTCATCGCAGGCAAACCCGCGCCTACACGCCCGAAGCTGGGCGAGGGTGCATGACTGCGCGCTGACGCTCTTGCTGAAGGAACTTCATGATGATCGGGGCGACGGCCTCGGCCCGGGTGATCAGAAACAGATGGCCGTCGTCGATAATGTGTAGCTGGGCATTGGGAATCCGCCAGGCCAGCAGGCGCATGTTGATCAGCGGAATCAACGGGTCGTCATCCCCTGCCAGCACTAGCGTGGGCTGCTGGATCTTGTGCAGCCAGTGAATGCTGGTCCAGCCCAGCCCTGCGAACAGTTGCCAGTAGTAGCCCAGCTTGCCGCCGGAACGCACCTTGGATGCGTGCTGCATGGCCAGGTCCGGGTCGCGGCGAAAGCCACCGCCGTAGATCAGCGGGGCGATGCGGATCACATGGGAAGGCTGGATGTAGCGCCGCGGGCTGGCCATCATCCACAGCACCTTGGGCTTGCCCGGCACCATAAACGCGCCCGCAGCCGTGGCTGCCAGCACCAGCTTCTTGCAGCGCTCGGGGTAGTCGTGGGCGAACTGCTGGGCCAGCGCGCCGCCCCAGGACACGCCAATCACATTGACCTGGCCATAATCGAGGTAGTCGAGCATGCGTGCCGTCAGCTTGGCCAACCCCGGAAAGCGATAGGGCTGGCGCGGCGTGGACGAGCCGCCCACGCCCGGTACGTCGAAGGCGATGACTTCCAGGTCCGGGTCCAGTGCTTCGATGAACGGGAACACCAGCTCCAGGTTGGCGCCGATGCCGTTGAAGATCAGCAGCGGCGTCAAGTGCGGTTTGCCAGGGCGCACGGCAGTGCGGATGGACTGCTGGTCCAGTTCGACGGTCCTGAAGATATAGGGTTGCGGCATGCGCGTGGCTCTGTGGTGAAGTAAACACCGTGGTCACCTGCAGGTGGCCACGGCGCTGCAACTCAACGTTCGTGAACGTAGGTGCCCGGTGATGCCTCGCCTGCGGCATAGGCGCGGTTGCCGAGGCGGGTCGGCGCTTTTTTCAGCTCGCCGGCACGCTCGCCCAGCCAGTTCTGCCAGTGCAGCCACCACGAGTCGGCATGCTTGGTGGCGTTTTCCTGCCAGGCCGCCGCGTCGCCAGGGCGATCGGCGCCGGTCATGAAGCGTGCCTTGGGGTTGCCCGGTGGGTTGAGGATGCTCTGGATATGGCCGCTGTTGGACAGCACGAACTCGATCTTGCCGCCAAACAGGTGCGCCGAGCGGTAGCAGGATGGCCACGGGGTGATGTGGTCGTTGGTGCCAGCAAGGCTGTAGATGTCGCACGTGACCTGCTTCAGGTCGATCGGGGTGCCGCACACTTCCAGTGCACCGGGGCGGGTCAGCGGGTTGCTTTTGAACATCTCGATCAGGTCGCCATGGAAGGCGGCCGGCAGGCGCGTGGTGTCGTTGTTCCAGAACAGGATGTCGAACACCGGTGGCTCGTTGCCCAGCAGGTAGTTGTTGACCCAGTAGTTCCAGATCAGGTCGTTGGGGCGCATCCAGGCGAACACCTTGGCCATCTCGCTGCCTTCCAGCACGCCGGCCTGGTAGGAGTGGCGCTTGGCGGCTTCGAGGGTCTGCTCGTCGACAAACAGCGCGACCTGGGTGTCCATGGTGGTGTCCAGCACGCTCACCAGCAGGGTCAGGGCATTGACCTTCTTCTCGCCAAGGGCGGCGTAATGGCCCACCAGCGCCGTGCAGGTGATGCCGCCGGAGCAGGCGCCGAGCATGTTCAGGTCTTTGCTGCCGGTAATCGCCAGCACCGCGTCGACCGCTTCCTTGAGCGCATCGATGTAGGTCGAAAGGCCCCATTCGCGCTGGGCCTTGGTCGGGTTGCGCCAGCTGATGATGAAGGTCTGCTGCTGGGCGCGCAGGCAGAAGCGCGCCAGGCTTTTTTCCGGGCTCAGGTCGAATACATAGAACTTGTTGATCTGCGGCGGCACCACCAGCAGCGGCCGCGCATGCACCTGTTCGGTGATGGGGCTGTACTGGATCAGCTCGAGCACGTCGTTGCGGTACACCACGGCGCCGTCGCTGGTGCCCAGGTTCTTGCCCACCTCGAAGGCGTCCATGTTGACCTGGCTGGGCATGCCACCGTTGTTGACCATGTCCTTGGCCATGTTGGACAGGCCATCGAGCAGGCTCTTGCCACCGGTTTCGAAGAAGCGTTTGACCGCCGCCGGGTTGGACAAGGTGTTGGTCGGCGCCATGGCTTCGGTCATCAGGTTGATGACGAACTGGCCACGGCTGATGTCCTGGGGCGACAGGTCGCTGCTGCCGATCCATTCGTGCAGTTCTTTGCGCCAGGCCAGGTAGGTTTGCAGGTAGCGGCGGTAAAGGGGGTTGTTGCTCCAGGCGGGGTCGTTGAAGCGACGGTCGTCGCTTTCGGGCGTCAGGCTGGACTTGCCCAGCAGCACGTTCTTCAGCTCCAGGCCGAAGTGCGCCACGTGCTTGGCGCTGTGCAGCGGTTGGCGCACGGCCTGGCGAAGCACGGTGCGTGCCGAACTCAGCAGGTCCTTGCGGCGGATGCCGATGACCGGGTTCAGCCCCAGGGTGTTCTCCGAGGCCTGCCGCTGCAACTCATCGTTGTTCTTGTTACTCATCTACGACGCTCCGTTGTCCAGAGACGAGTACCGGTTGCCTGTGGCGGAGTGCACAGTCCAGAGCCCGGTACTGCTACTCGGGTGACCAGTGATAAGGAACAGCGGTGCTGCGGGCCGGATGCATGGGTGATGAGCTGCGGGGAGTTCTGCGTGTGAAGACAGCCTGCTTTCGCTCGCGACCTCTACATACCGGCCTGGTCCTGGTTGCCTTGAAGACAATGCAGGGACCTTGCCAGCTCCATTGGTTACCCGACTTTCATGTAATGCGCAAGACAGCTCGTCACTGAGCTGTCTGTAGGGCATTCAAGCAGATGAGATTAGAAAATGCGCTCTAAACCGTAGGCGGCTTGAGCTAGAGCATGAGTTTCACAACGGATTCGGCCGGATCGCGGGACTTTCCGGCCTGATGCAACGCGTCGAGGTACTCGGCCCACAGTTGCGCCTGGCGCAGGCACAGCTGTTCCAGGTACTCCCAGGTGAACAGGCCGCTGTCATGGCCGTCGTCGAAGGTCAGTTTCAGTGCATATTGGCCGGCGGGTTCGAGGCCGACGAGGCCGACGTTGATCTTGCCGACTTGCAGGATGGGGTTGCCGTGGCCCTGGACCTCGGCGGAAGGCGAGTGCACGCGCAGGAATTCGGCGGGCAGGTGGTAGACCTCGTCTGGGCCGTAGGTCAGGCTCAAGGTCTTGGAGGCTTTGTGCAGGTTGATGGCGGTGGGCAGGCGGGCCATGGGCTGGATCTCTTCTGAGCTTCAAGCTGCAAGCTTCAAGCTTCAAGAAGTGATATTCAAGCCATCGCGGAAAAATCATGCCTCGCGGTGCTGCAAGCGACACTGAACAGCTTGTCGCTTGCAGCTCAAGGCTTGCCGCTTACAGGATGTAGCGCGACAGGTCTTCGTTCTGCGCCAGCTCACCCAGGTGGCTGTTTACATACCCGGCATCGATCTGGATCGGCGCTTCGTCGTGCGTGCTGGCCAGGTCACCGGCACTGAACGACACCTCTTCGAGCAGGCGCTCGAGCAGGGTGTGCAGGCGGCGAGCACCGATGTTCTCGGTCTTCTCGTTGACCTGGTAGGCAATTTCGGCCAGGCGCTTGATACCGTCGGTGAGGAACTCGATGTTCAGCCCCTCGGTCTTGAGCAACGCCTGGTACTGCTCGGTCAGCGAAGCGTGCGGTTCTTGCAGGATGCGCTCGAAATCTTCCGGGGTCAGTGCCTTGAGTTCGACACGGATCGGCAAACGGCCCTGCAGCTCGGGCACCAGGTCGCTCGGCTTGCTCAGGTGGAACGCACCCGAAGCGATGAACAGGATATGGTCGGTCTTGACCATGCCCAGTTTGGTGTTGACGGTGCAGCCTTCGATCAGCGGCAGCAGGTCACGCTGAACGCCCTCGCGGGACACATCGGCGCCGCCGACATTGCCGCGCTTGGCCACTTTGTCGATTTCGTCGATGAACACGATGCCGTGCTGTTCGACCGCTTCCAGGGCCTTGGCCTTGAGCTCTTCTTCGTTGACCAGGCGGCCCGCTTCTTCCTCGCGGACCATCTTCAGCGCTTCCTTGACCTTGAGCTTGCGCGCTTTGCGCTTGCCCTTGCCCATGTTGGCGAACAGGTTCTGCAGCTGGTTGGTCATCTCTTCCATGCCAGGCGGCGCGGCAATCTCGACGCCCACGGCATCCGCCACTTCGATCTCGATTTCCTTGTCGTCCAGCTGGCCTTCGCGCAGGCGCTTGCGGAACAGTTGGCGAGTGTTGGAATCGCTGCTGGTCTGCGCGGCTTCTTCGCTGAAGTTGGTAACCCGCGCCTGCGGCAGCAGGGCGTCGAGGATGCGGTCTTCGGCGGCGTCTTCGGCGCGGTGGCGCACGCGGATGATCTCCTGCTCGCGGAGCATCTTCAGCGCGGCATCGGCCAGGTCGCGGATGATCGATTCGACGTCACGGCCCACATAGCCGACTTCGGTGAACTTGGTCGCTTCGACCTTGATGAACGGCGCGTTGGCCAGCTTGGCCAGGCGGCGGGCGATTTCGGTCTTGCCGACACCGGTGGGGCCGATCATCAGGATGTTCTTCGGGGTCACCTCGGCACGCAGCTCGGCCGGCAGCTGCATGCGCCGCCAGCGGTTGCGCAGGGCGATGGCCACGGCGCGCTTGGCGTCGTCCTGGCCGATGATGTGGCGGTTCAGTTCGTGAACGATTTCGCGGGGGGTCATGGACATGATGAAAATGGTCCTCGAGCAGAGCAATCAGTGTGGAAAAGTCCCGCCGCGGGCGGGACGCCAAAACAACTGATCAGTCGGCCAGGTCCTGCTCCTCGATGGTCAGGTTATGGTTGGTGAACACGCAGATGTCACCAGCGATGTTCAGGGCAGTCTCGGCGATTTCGCGGGCCGAGAGGTCGGTCTTGTTCAGAAGGGCACGGGCTGCTGCCTGGGCGTAGGCGCCACCGGAACCCATGGCGATCAGGCCGTCTTCGGGTTCGACCACATCGCCGTTGCCGGTGATGATCAGCGAGGCGTCCTTGTTGGCCACGGCCAGCATGGCCTCCAGGCGGCTCAGGGAGCGGTCGGTGCGCCATTCCTTGGCCAGCTCGACGGCGGCACGGACCAGGTGGCCCTGGTGTTTTTCCAGTTGCCCTTCAAAACGCTCGAACAGGGTGAACGCATCGGCGGTGGCGCCGGCGAACCCGGCAATGACCTGGCCGTGGTACAGGCGACGGACCTTTTTGGCGTTGCCTTTCATCACGGTGTTGCCGAGGGAAACCTGGCCGTCGCCGCCCATGACGACTTTGCCGTTACGGCGGACAGAAACGATGGTGGTCAAGGGAGAGTCTCCACGCAGCGGGGCGAAAGTGCCTGATGCAGACTCATATGGGGGTGGGGGGAAGGATTTCAACCATTAGCGACCATCTGCAAGCTGCAAGAAAAAGCGCGTCGGCGCCATGCCTGCTTTTTCTTGTGGCTTGCAGCTTGAGGCTTACAGCTGGTGGTCAGGCTTCGTGGCAGACGTGCCCATCGACCAAGGTATAACGCACCGCCCCTGGCAGGCAGTGGCCGATGAACGGGCAGTTCTCGCCACGCGAGAGCCATTGCTCGCCGGCGACCGTTGAGGCTTTCGGGTCGAACAGCACCAAATCCGCTGCGCCACCGACCTTCAGCTCACCTGCCGGCAGGCGCATGGCGGCAGCCGGGCCGCTGCTCAGGCGCGCGAGTAAGGTCGGCAGGTCGAGCAAGCCGTCCTCGACCAGGGTCATGGCCAGTGGCAGCAGCACTTCGACGCTGCTGATACCAGGCTCCGTGGCACCGAACGGGGCCAGCTTGGCATCGCGCTCATGGGGCTGGTGATGGCTGGAAATCGCCTGGATCACGCCCGACTTGACCGCTGCGCGCAGGCCGTCACGGTCGGCGGCGGTGCGCAGCGGTGGCTGCACGTGGTACAGGCTGGAGAACTCGCGCAGCGACTGGTCGGTGAGAATCAGCTGATACAGCGCCACGTCGGCGGTAACCGGCAGGCCCAGCTCCTGCGCCTGGGCGATCAGCCGCGCGCCGCGGGCACTGGTGATCTGGGTGAAGTGCGCGCGCACGCCGGACTGTTCGACCAGCAACAGGTTGCGTGCCAGGGCCACCGTCTCGGCAGTCTCGGGGATGCCGGGCAGGCCGAGGAAGCTGGCCATTGCGCCCTCATGGGCCAGGCCGCCCTGGGACAGGTCACGGTCCTGGGAGTGGAACACCACGGTCAGGTCGAACGTGGCGGCGTACTCCAGGGCACGGGCCAGGGTGCGGTTGTTGGGGATTTCCTTGAGGCCATTGCCGAAGGCCACGCAACCGGTGTCGCGCAGGGCCACCAGCTCGGCCAGCTGTTCGCCTTCCAGGCCCTTGGTCAGGGCGCCGATCGGGTAGACCTTGCTGTTGCCGGCTTCGCGGGCGCGGTCGAGGATCAGCTCGGCCACGGCCGAGGTGTCCAGTACCGGTTTGGTCTGCGGTGGGCAGCACAGGCTGGTCACGCCACCGGCCACGGCGGCGCGGGTTTCGCTGGCGATGCTGCCCTTGCGGCTGTAGCCCGGCTCGCGCAGGGCCACGTCGAGGTCGACCAGGCCAGGTGCTGCGATCAGGCCCTCGGCCTGGATCGTGCGGCTGGCGCTGAAACCGGCCGGTGCCGCGCCGATCGCGGCAATGCGGCCGCCATCCAGGTGCAGGTCGGTGACCTGGTCCAGGCCGCTGTTGGGGTCGATGACCCGGGCGCCAAGAATGCTGATGCTCACAGGGCGTTCTCCTGGTCGAGTTGGCGTTGCGTGTTTTGCCCGCTCATGGCCATGGACAGCACGGCCATGCGCACGGCGATGCCGTACGTCACCTGGTTGAGGATCACCGAGTGCTTGCCGTCGGCCACCGCCGATTCGATCTCCACGCCGCGGTTGATCGGGCCAGGGTGCATGACGATGGCATCCGGCTTGGCGCCGGCCAGGCGCGCGGTGGTCAGGCCGAACAGGCGGTAGAACTCGCCCTCGCTGGGCAGCAGGCCGCCGGCCATGCGCTCACGCTGCAGGCGCAGCATGATCACCACATCGACGTCTTTGAGGCCTTCGGCGAGGTCGGTGTACACCTTCACGCCGTATTGCTCGATGCCGATCGGGATCAGGGTTTTCGGGCCGATCACGCGGATGTCCGGGCAGCCCAGCGCCTTGAGCGCGAGCATGTCGGAGCGGGCCACGCGCGAATGCAGGATGTCGCCGACGATGGCCACGGAGAGGTTCTCGAAGCTGCCCTTGTGTCGGCGGATGGCCAGCATGTCGAGCATGCCCTGGGTCGGGTGCGCATGGCGGCCATCGCCGCCGTTGATCACGGCAACGTCGGGGCACACGTGTTCGGCGATGAAGTGCGCGGCGCCCGAGTCGGAATGGCGCACGACGAACATGTCGGCGGCCATCGCTTCCAGGTTGCGCAGGGTGTCGAACAGGGTTTCGCCCTTGCTGGTCGAGGAGGTCGACACGTTGAGGCTGATCACGTCGGCCGACAGGCGCTGCGCGGCCAGTTCGAAGGTGGTACGGGTGCGGGTCGAGTTTTCGAAGAACACGTTGCACACGGTCTTGCCGCGCAGCAACGGGACTTTTTTCACGGCCCGGGCACCGACTTCCAGGAAGGAGTCGGCGGTGTCGAGGATCTCGGTCAGCAGTTCGCGGGGCAAACCGTCGAGCGAGAGAAAGTGGCGCAGCTGGCCCTGATCATTGAGCTGCAGCGGGCGCTTGGCGTCGATTGGCGTCATCGCGGGGGACTCTTAAAGGGCGGAAGCGGAGGCGAGGTCCTGGCGCTCGAGGGCGAGCGGTGCGGGTCCGGTCAATTTTACCCGTTCATGGGCCGCCAGCGACAGGGTGGCACCGAGCACATTGGGACGAATCGGCAGTTCACCGGCGTCCAGGTCGAGCAGGCAGACCAGGGTGACGCTGGCCGGGCGGCCGTAATCGAACAGTTCGTTGAGCGCGGCGCGAATGGTGCGGCCGCTCATCAGCACGTCGTCGATCAGCACCAGGTGCTGGCCTTCGATTTCGAATGGCAGGTCGGACGGGCGCACCTGCGGGTGCAGGCCGTTCTGGCTGAAGTCATCACGGTAGAACGACACATCCAGCGTGCCCATGGGGCTGGTATCGCCCATCTCCTCCTGCAGCGCCTGGGCGACCCAGACGCCGCCCGTGCGGATGCCGATGAAGCGCGGCTCGGTGATAGCACGGCGGGCCAGGTGGGCGCGAAGGTCGACAGCCATCTGCCGGATCAGATCGGCGGGATTGGGTAGGCTCATTGCGTGCTCCTCGGGGGCCGCCGGCTTGGCCCGGCGGCAAAGATGATCAGGTGTTGGCCTCCAGCCAGCCTTGCAGCAGCAGGGCGGCGGCAATGGCGTCGACCGGGTTGTCGCGGTAGCTGCCGCGCTGGCCGCCTCGGCTCAGGCGTTCGCCCTTGGCCTCGAAGGTGGTCAGGCGTTCGTCGTGGGTGTGCACGGGCAGGTTGAAGCGGCCGTTCAGGCGCCGGGCGAACTTCTCGGCGCGCGCGCTCATTTCACTCGGCGTGCCGTCCATGTTCAGCGGCAGGCCGACGACGATGGCGTCGGGTTTCCATTCGGCGACCAGTTTTTCCACCTGGGCCCAGTCCGGCACACCGTTTTGCGCCTTCAGGGTGCACAGCTCGCGGGCTTGGCCCGTGATGACCTGGCCAACGGCCACGCCGATCTGTTTGGTGCCGTAGTCAAAGCCCAGCAGCAGGCGTAGTTCGGCCATCAGGCGTGGCCCGCCTGGCTGGTCAGCAGGCTGAGGTTGATGCCAAGGCTGGCGGCCGCGGCGTTCAGGCGCTGGTCGCTGGCAAGGCCGAAGATGATGTCGGCGTCGAACGGGCAGTTGAGCCAAGCATTGTCGGCCAGCTCCGCTTCCAGTTGGCCTGCTTCCCAGCCGGCGTAGCCCAGGGTGATCAGGCTGTTTTGCGGCCCGACGCCTTCGGCGATGGCAAATAGCACATCCTGCGAGGTGGACAACGACAGGCCCTGCAGCTCGACGGTGGCCTGGTAGGTGCATTCGCTGGAGTGCAGCACGAAACCGCGATCGGTCTGCACCGGGCCACCTTGGTAGATCGGCACGTGCAAGGTGCTGGCCGGCGGTTCGTCGTCCGGGCGCAACTGCTCGAGGATGTCGCCCAGGTTGAGCTCCTGCGGTCGGTTGACCACCAGGCCCATGGCGCCATTGGCGTTGTGCTCGACGATGTACGTGAGGGTCTGGGCAAAGTTCGGATCGGCCATGTGTGGCATGGCGATCAGGAACTGATGCTTGAGGTAGCTCGGGGCGAGGGTTTTCATGGGGGATAGTGTGGCGCCAGGTGGCGAGGCTGACAAGGTGGTTTGTGTCGCCTGTGCTTGCTCCGCGCAAGGGCCGGCACAGGCGTAAATCAATTACTGGACAACCGGTCCCCACGGGCAAACCGCCAGGTACGAATGATCTCCAGCCGGTCATATTCGGCCAGGTCGCCGGTAAAGGGCGCAAACGGCGCCGCCAGCCTGACGATGCGTTGCGCGGCCTGGTCCAGCACCGCTTGCCCGGACGATTCCAGCACCAGCACCTCGTAGAGCGAGCCATCGCGGTTGATCGACACCATCATGCGCAGGTTGCCGTAGATCTGCTGGCGCCGCGCTTCGTCGGGGTAATTCAGGTTGCCCACCCGTTCGACCTTCTTGCGCCACTCTTCCTTGTACCAGGCGCCCTTGTCGCGCATGGTCGAGGCCGCATTCAGGCGATGGATGCGCGGGCGCTTGGCGTACAACTGCTGTTCGTTGGACAGCTCCGCTTCAAGGCTGGCGATCTGGCTGGACAGCTGCGAGCTGTCAAAATCGGGCGTCGGCGTTGCCGGCTTTGGCTGCGCCTTGCTTTCCTTGGGCTTGGGCTCGACTTTATGAGGCTTGGCGGCCTGGGTCACCACCGCCGACTTCTCGGGCGTGGGCGGCGGCACCACTTCGGGCCTGGCCGCTGGTGGCGGCGTAACCTTGTTGATCTTGCTGTCCTGGAAGGGTGCGACCTCGGTGGTCTTGGGCACCGCCTTCTTCTCCAGGGTACCGCTGCCTTGCTGGTTGTCCTGGGCCTGGTAGTCAGCCTTCTCGGGCGCTTTCTCGCTTTTGAAGGTGGCCAGGGTGATGTCCATGGTGTGGCGGATTTCGGCAGGTTTGACCACGCTGAAGCCGACCCCAAGGATCAGCGCCAGGTGCACCAGGGCAGCCAGAAACAAGGTAAAGCCAAGCCGGTCCACCGGGCGAACGCGGGGTGGCAGCAGGTCGGAGGGGATGTCAGCGGGCAGCGTCATCAGGTATCCACAGTCAGCATCAAGCTACAAGCCGCAAGCCGCAAGGTAAGTGCAGATTGGTGCAGGCCGGCCTTTTCTTGCGGCTTGCAGCTTTCAGCTTGAAGCTCGCGGCAGAGCATCATACCCCACTCCAGGGTTTATGCCGCGCGTTGCCGGTCAGCGCGCCTTCAGCTGGCGATCAATGGCGTCCATCAATTGCCCGCCGATATCGGTGCCGAAGGCGTTGTCGATCTCGCGGATGCAGGTCGGGCTGGTGACGTTGATTTCGGTGAGGTAGTCGCCAATCACGTCCAGGCCGACGAACAGCAGGCCTTTCTCGCGCAAGGTCGGGCCGACCTGGGCTGCGATCCAGCGGTCACGCTCGCTCAGCGGGCGCGCTTCGCCACGGCCACCGGCGGCCAGGTTGCCACGGGTTTCGCCGCTGGCCGGGATGCGCGCCAGGCAGTAGGGCACTGGCTCGCCGTCGATCATCAGGATGCGCTTGTCGCCGTCCTTGATCGCCGGCAGGTAGGCTTGCGCCATGATCTGCTGTGCGCCCAGCGCGGTCAGGGTTTCGAGGATCACCGACAGGTTGGGGTCGCCGACCCGGTGGCGGAAGATCGAGGTACCGCCCATGCCGTCCAGCGGCTTGAGGATTACATCGCCATGCTGGGCGGCGAACTCACGAATGATGTCCGGGCGGCGGCTGACCAGCGTCGGTGGCGTGCACTGCGGGAACAGCGTGGCGAACAGCTTTTCGTTGCAGTCACGCAGGCTTTGCGGGCGGTTGACCACCAGCACGCCGTCGGCCTCGGCCTGCTCCAGCAGGTAGGTGCTGTAGACGAACTCCATGTCGAACGGTGGGTCCTTGCGCATCAGGATCACGTCCAGCTCGGCCAGGGTGCTGTCCTGCTCCTCGCCCAGTTCGTACCAGCGAGCCGGGTCGGCGAATACCTTCAGTGGGCGCATCCGCGCACGCGCCTTGCCTTCGCCCTGGTACAGGTCGCGCTGTTCCATGTAGAAAAGGCTCCAGCCGCGTGCCTGGGCGGCCAGCAGCATGGCCAGCGAACTGTCCTTCTTGTAGGAGATGGACGCGATGGGGTCCATGACAATGCCGAGGCGAACGCTCATGGGTGGTTCCTCTTGGCGGCGTGCAGCCGCGATGGATCGAAAGAAAAGTGGCTCAGGGTGGCGCCGGGAGCGCCGATGGTCAAGGGGCGCAGCAGATGGAATGGCCACCCGGAGTATGCTAAAAATGCAGCTGCAAGCCTTAAGCTACAAGCCTCAAGAAAAGAGCATTCATGCGCCGAGCCGCTGTTCTTGTAGCTTGTAGCTTGCAGTTTGCAGCTTCATTCCTATTGGTAGGCGTCTATGGAACAACCCCTGAAGGTGATGGTGATCGACGACTCACGCACGATCCGCCGTACCGCGCAGATGTTGCTCGGCGAAGCGGGTTGCGAGGTGATTACCGCCAGCGATGGCTTCGATGCCCTGTCCAAGATCGTCGACCACCAGCCACAGATCATCTTCGTTGATGTGCTGATGCCGCGCCTGGACGGTTACCAGACCTGCGCCGTGATCAAGCACAACAGTGCCTTCAAGGACATACCGGTGATCCTCCTGTCATCGCGCGACGGCCTGTTCGACAAGGCCCGCGGGCGGGTGGTGGGCTCCGACCAGTTCCTCACCAAGCCGTTCAGCAAGGAAGAACTGCTCGACGCGATCAGGGCCCATGTGCCCGGTTTTGCCGAACACCAACAACACGCACCCTGACCGCGTCCGCCATGGCGCGGTCTTTCTTTCCTGATGGGGAAACAGCATGGCCCGAGTTCTGATTGTCGACGACTCGCCGACAGAGATGTACAGATTGACCGAATGGCTGGAAAAGCACGGTTACGAGGTGCTTAAGGCCAACAACGGTGCCGACGGCGTGGCCCTGGCGCGTCAGGAAAAGCCCGACGCGGTGCTGATGGACATCGTCATGCCCGGCATGAACGGCTTCCAGGCCACCCGCCAGTTGAGCAAGGACTTGGAAACCAGTGCCATCCCGGTGATCGTGGTCACCACCAAGGACCAGGAAACCGACCGCATCTGGGCCACCCGCCAGGGCGCTCGCGACTTTTTGACCAAACCGGTCGAAGAGGACGCGCTGATCGCCAAGCTCAAAGCAGTGCTGGGGGCTTGACCACCCGCCCGCAGGGCGCGTCGCTGACCGCCTTCGAGTTGTTGCTGGACATCGACCGGCGCTGCCGCCTGCTGGTGGCGGACCAACCCCCGCAGGACACCCGCCTGCAACAGTGGAGCGGGATCGGCTTTCGCATCGCCGGGCAGTGGTTCGTCGCGCCCATGGGCGAAGTCGCCGAAGTGCTGCGCGAGCCGCGCAGCAGCCGTGTGCCGGGGGTGCAACCCTGGGTCTGCGGGGTGGCCAACCTGCGCGGGCGGTTATTGCCGGTCATGGACCTGAGCAGTTTCTTCGGGCTCGGCCCGGCGGCGCCCGGCAAGCAGCGGCGGGTGCTGGTGCTCGACCACGAAGACCTGTTCGTCGGCCTGCTGGTGGACGAGGTGCTGGGCCTGCAGCACTTTGCCTTGAGCAGCCTGGAACTGTCGCCACCGCAGCCGTTGATCCGCGCGGCTGCCCGCTTCGTGCAGGGGCATTTCCCGCGTGAACGCAACTGGGCGATCTTCAGCCCCTTCGCCCTGGCCCAGGCGCCGGGCTTTCTCGATGTGGCGTTATAGGACCTGCGAACGTGAACAACCCCGCCACCCGTGCTACCGCAACGCCCATGGCTCCGCGCACGCGCAGCATCGCGCAGATCACCGTGCTGTTTCTGATCCTGATCCTGTCGATCATCCTGCTGTTCGCCAATTTTGCCTACCTGAGCACCCAGTCCAACTACGACAAGCAGTACATCGGCCATGCCGGCGAGCTTCGCGTGTTGTCCCAGCGCATTGCCAAGAACGCCACCGAGGCGGCGGCCGGCAAGGCCTTGGCGTTCAAGCTGCTGTCGGATGCACGCAACGATTTCGAACGGCGCTGGAGCTACCTGCGTGAAGGCGACAAGTCCACCGGCCTGCCGGCGGCGCCAGTCACGGTGCGCGATGAGATGGAGGCGGTGCGCCAGGACTGGGAGAACCTGCGCAAGAACACCGACACCATTCTGGCCAGCGAGCAGACGGTGTTGTCCCTGCACCAAGTGGCCGCGACCCTTGCCGAGACCGTGCCGCAATTGCAGGTCGAATACGAAAAAGTGGTCGAAATCCTGCTGCAGAGCGGCGCCCCGGCCAACCAGGTAGTCGTGGCCCAGCGTCAGTTGCTACTGGCCGAACGTATCCTCGGCTCGGTCAATACCGTGCTGGCCGGTGATGACACCGCGGCCCAGGCCGCCGACGCTTTTGGCCGCGATGCCGGGCGCTTTGGCCAGGTGCTTGAGGGCATGCTCGGCGGCAACCCGGCCATCCAGGTGACCCGCGTCGAGGACGCCGATGCGCGGGCGCGGCTGGCCGAAATCGCCGAGCTGTTCCAGTTCGTCGCAGGCTCGGTTGACGAAATCCTCGAAACATCGCCTGAGCTGTTCCGCGTGCGCGAAGCGGCGGGCAACATCTTCAGCCTGTCGCAGACCCTGCTCGACGAGGCCTCGCACCTGGCCAACAGCTTCGAGAACCTGGCCGGCGGGCGCACCCTCGATACCGTCGGCGGCTACGCCCTGGGCCTGTTGGCGCTGGCCTCGATCATCCTGATCGGCCTGGTCATGGTGCGCACCACCAACCGGCAGTTGCGCGAGACGGCGGAAAAGAACGAACGCAACCAGCAGGCGATCATGCGCCTGCTCGACGAAATCGAAGAGCTGGCCGATGGCGACCTGACCGTGACCGTGTCGGTTACCGAGGACTTCACTGGCGCCATCGCCGACTCGATCAACTATTCGGTCGACCAGCTACGCGACCTGGTCGCCACCATCAACCACAGCGCCGTACAGGTGGCCGCTGCCGTGCAGGACACGCAGAACACAGCCCGCCAGCTGGCCAAGGCCTCCGAACACCAGGCCGAGCAGATCAGCGAGGCGTCCGAGGCGGTGGGCGACATGGTCGAGTCGATCGACCGGGTTTCGGCGCATGCCTACGAGTCGGCCAAGGTGGCCGAGCGCTCGGTGGCGATTGCCAACAAGGGCAACGAGGTGGTGCACAACACCATCAACGGCATGGACAACATTCGCGAGCAGATCCAGGACACCGCCAAACGGATCAAGCGCCTGGGTGAATCGTCCCAGGAGATCGGCGACATCGTTAGCCTGATCGACGACATTGCCGATCAGACCAACATCCTCGCCCTCAACGCGGCGATCCAGGCGTCGCTGGCCGGTGAAGCCGGGCGGGGCTTTGCGGTGGTTGCCGACGAGGTGCAGCGGCTGGCCGAACGGTCGTCGTCGGCCACGCGACAGATCGAAGCGCTGGTACGGACCATTCAGGCCGATACCAACGAGGCGGTGATCTCCATGGAGCAGACCACCGCCGAAGTAGTGCGCGGCGCGCGCCTGGCCCAGGATGCCGGGGTGGCGCTGGCGGAAATCGAAGGGGTGTCACAGACCCTGGCCGAACTGATCCACAGTATTTCCGACGCGGCCCAGTTGCAGACGTCCTCTGCCGGGCAGATTTCCCACACCATGGCGGTCATCCAGCAGATCACCGCACAGACATCGGCAGGGTCCGGCGCCACGGCCGACAGCATCCGCCACCTGGCACGCATGGCCAGCGAAATGCGCCGGTCTGTCTCTGGTTTTACCCTGCCGGCCCCCGCCGAGCCGCGCTGAGGAATGCCCATGGCTTCTGCTGCTGTAAGCCCCGAGCGCCACGAAACGGTAGCGCTGGCCTGGACCAAGGCCGCCATCCTCGACTGCCTGGGCCAGGCGCGACAGGCCCTGGAGCGCTTTGCCGGCGAGCCGGGCGACTTGTCCATGCTGGCGTTCGTGGTCGACAACCTGCACCAGGTGCACGGTTGCCTGCGCATGCTCGAACTGCGCGGCGCGACGCGCCTGGCCGAAGAGCTGGAGCTGTTCGCCCGGGCCTTGGCCGAGGGCCAGGTCAGCCCTCGGGGTGACTGCCTGGGGGCATTGTTCCGAGGCCTGGAGCAACTGCCGTCGTACCTGGAGCGGCTGCGCGGCGCCCGCCACGACCTGCCGTTGGTGATGCTGCCGTTGCTCAACCAACTGCGCGCCTGCCGTGGCGTGGAACCCCTGGCCCAGGCCAGCCTGATCAGCGGTACGGCGCAGCGCTTTGCCGGTTCCGACGACCTGGCCAACCTCGACCTGTCGCTGGGCAACTGGCGGGAGCAGATGCAGGCCGGGCCCGGTCGCGATGCCTTGCGCTCGGTGGTGAGCGCGCTGTGCGACGACCTGATGCGTATCAAGGAACGCCTGGACCAGTTCGTGCGTGGCGACCTGCCGCACAGTGAACAATCGCAAGCCTTGCTCGCCCCCTTGCGCCATGTCGCCGACACCCTGGCGGTACTGGGCTTCCAGCAGCCGCGGCGGGTGATCATCGACCAGGTGCTGGCGCTGCAGGCCCTGGCACCGGGCGAGGGCTCGGTGGATGACGCGGTGTTGATGGATGTGGCGGGTGCCCTGTTGTATGTGGAGGCGACGCTCAATGGCATGGTCGGCCCGCTGGAAGAAAGCGGCCAGGGCGGCATGCCGGGCTCGGACCTGGCCGAGATCCGCCAGTTGGTACTGAGCGAGTCGCTGGCGGTCTTGCAGCAGGCCAAGGACTTGATCGGTGATTGCCTGGAGTCCGATTGGCCGCGGCAACGCCTGCAACCGCTGCCGGGGTTGCTGCAGCAAGTGCGCGGGGCGTTGGCGATGCTGATGCTGCCCGGGCCAGCCGAGGTCTTTGCCGGGTGCGCGAGCTACGTGCAGCGCTGGTTGCAGCACCTGGACGTCGAACCACCGGCCGATGAGCTGGCACACCTGGCCGACGCCCTGAGCGCCGCCGAGTGCTATCTGCAGTGGCGGGTGGCCGACCCGTTGGCCGATGGCCAGCCCTTCATCGACATGGCGCGTGTCAGCCTGGCGGCACTGGGCGTGACGTGCCTGGTCAGCGAAACCGGCCTCGACCTGGACGACAACGGCGACGGCATCGATGACGAGCTGCGCGAAGTGTTCCTGGAAGAAGCGGGTGAGCTGCTGCCGGAAATCGAACGCCACTGGTTGCGCTGGCGTGCCGACAACCAGCAGCGCGATGCCTTGCTGGAGGTGCGCCGCGCGCTGCATACGCTCAAGGGCAGCGGCCGAATGGTGCATGCCGAGGCGGTGGCGGAACTGGCCTGGGGCGCGGAGCACTTGCTCAACCGCATGCTCGAAGGCCGTATCGTGCTTACCCCGGAAGGCGTGGTGGCCTTGCAGCAGGCGTTCGTGCACCTGCCGGACCTGTTGTCCGACTTTGCTGCCGGGCAGTTGCCGCAACTGACCGAAATCGAGCAACTGGCCGGGCATCTGCACGCGCTGGCCGAAAACGATGCGCCACCCGCCGCTGACATCGATGGCCTCGACCCACAATTGCTGGATATCTTCCGCAACGAGGCGCACGGCCATCTGGCCAGCCTTGAGGCATTTTTGCAGGGCGCCGAGGGCCAGGACACGCCGGTCAGCGACAGCCTGCAGCGCGCCCTGCATACGCTCAAGGGCAGCGCTGCGATGGCCGGGGTGATGCCGGTCGCCGAGCTGGCCACCGCGTTCGACCGCCTGGCGCGCGAGTACAAGGGCCACCAGTTGCCCCTGCAAGTGGCCGAGCTCGAATGGCTGGAAGCGGGGCGTTCACTGTTCCACTTGGGGCTGGCGCAACTGGACAGCACGCCGCTGGCGGCCATCCCCGGCGCTGGCGATTTGATCGAGCAGGTCGGCCAGGCGGTGGATGTGCGCCTGGCCAGCCTGCATGAAGATGCCCAGCATGCGCGACGCAGCAAGCGCGACCCGCAGCAGACCGCCAGCTTCCTGGCCCAGGCCATGGACATTCTGCTCGACGCCGAGTCGTTGCTGTCGCGCTGGCAGGAGCAGCCGGGCCAACGCGGGCCCCTGGATACTCTGCTCGATGAGCTGACCAGCCTTGGTCATGCGGCGCACCTGGCCGACCTGTGGCAGATGGACGACGTCTGCGAGGCCCTGCTCGATGTCTATGGCGCCGTGGAGGAGGGCAGCCTGGCCGCCGACCCGCGCTTTTTCGCCCACGCGCAGTCGGGCCACGAAGCCTTGCTCGACATGCTCGACGAAGTGGCCGCAGGGCAAGAGATTTCGCCCCGGCCAGCACTGGTCGACAGCTTGCGCAGCCTGCTGGCGCAGGCCCTGGCCCCGGACGCCACCGGCCTGGTAGGTATCGATTCGGTCACGCCGCTGCACCCCGACATGGAGCTTGGCGTGGGGCTGTCGCGTCCTGCGTTGATGCCGGCTGCTGGCGACCTGTCGGCCGAGGAGCCTGACAGCCCAGGCGACAAGGAGCTGCTGGACGTCTTCCTGGAGGAAAGCTCGGACATCGTCGAGAGCGCCGCTGCGGCCTTGGCGCGCTGGCAGGCTGACCCGCGCAACAGCGTCGAGGTGGAAAACCTGCTGCGCGACCTGCACACCCTCAAAGGGGGCGCGCGCATGGTCGAGATCGCCGCCATCGGCGACCTGGCCCACGAACTGGAATTTCTATACGAACTGCTCGCCGCCGGCCGCCTGCCGCCGAGCCCGCCCCTGTTTGCCCTGTTACAGAATTGCCATGACCGCCTGGCGCACATGCTCGATGCCGTGCGCCTGGGGCAGCCGCTGCACGCGGCCACGGCGCTGATCGACTACATCCGCAACTTCAGCAGCGCTGCCCTGACCGACAGCGCTGCGGGCCAGGGGCCGCAGGAGGCCGCAGCCCTCGAGGCGCCGGTGGCGGCACCGGAGCGGGTGGCGGGGGACATGGTCAAGGTCGATGCCGAACTGCTCGACGACCTGGGCAACCTGGCCGGTGAGCATTCGGTCATCCGTGGCCGCATCGAGCAGCAGGTCAACGATGCCCAGTTCACCCTCAACGAAATGGAAACCACCCTGGAGCGCATGCGCGACCAGCTGCTGCGCCTGGACGTCGAGACCCAGGGGCGAATCTCCAGCCGGCAGGCGTTCGAGGGTGACGCCTACGACGACTTCGACCCGCTGGAAATGGACCGCCACTCGCAGTTGCAGCAGCTGTCACGGGCCTTGTTCGAGTCGGCGTCCGACCTGCTCGACCTGAAGGAAACCCTGGCCCAGCGGGCACAGGAGGCCTATAGCCTGTTGCAGCAGCAGGCGCGGGTGAACAGCCAGTTGCAAGAAGGCCTGACCGCGACCTTGATGGTGCCGTTCGAACGCTTGGTGCCGCGCTTGCAGCGCGTGGTGCGCCAGGTTGCCAGTGAGCTGGGCAAGCAGGTCGAGCTGGTGGTCGGCAATGCCGAGGGCGAGTTGGACCGCAGCGTGCTCGAACGCATGGTGGCGCCCCTGGAACACATGCTGCGCAACGCCGTCGACCATGGCCTGGAAGGCCGCGAAGCGCGCCTGGCGGCGGGTAAGCCCGAGCACGGCACGATTCACCTGAACCTGTTGCACGAGGGCGCCGACATTGTCATCGAGATGACCGACGACGGCGCCGGCGTGCCGTTGGAGGCGGTGCGGCGCAAGGCGATCAAGCGTGGCCTGCTGGACCCGCAGGCGCACTTGAGCGACCACGAGGTGTTGCAGTTCATTCTGCGCCCGGGTTTCTCCACCGCCGAGAAGATCACCCAGATCTCCGGGCGTGGCCTGGGCATGGACGTGGTGCACGAAGAGGTCAAGCAATTGGGCGGTTCGATGACCATCGAGTCGGCCCAGGGCAAGGGCGCGCGCTTTTTGATCCGGCTGCCTTTCACCGTGTCGATCAACCGTGCGCTGATGGTGCACCTGGGCGAGGACCAATACGCGATCCCGCTCAATACCATCGAGGGCATCGTCCGCGTGCCGCCAGCGGAACTGGCGGCCTGTTACCAGCTGGATACCCCGCAGTACGTCTACGCGGGCCACACCTACGCTTTGCGCTACCTGGGTGAGCTGCTGCAAGGGTTGCCACGGCCCAGCCTGCTTGGCCAGAGCATGCCGCTGCCAGTGCTGCTGGTGCATTCCCAGGAGCAGTCGTTCGCGATCCAGGCCGACAGCCTGTCGCCCAGTCGCGAGATCGTGGTGAAGAGCCTCGGCCCACAATTCGCCGCGGTTGCCGGGTTGTCTGGTGCGACCTTGCTGGGTGACGGCCGGGTGGTGCTGATTCTCGACCTGCTTGGCCAGTTGCGTGGTCAGCAAAGGCGCCTGGCGCGCCTGCCGGGTGGTGGCGACGCGCAGCGCCAGCTGTTCGGCCCGGCGCCGCGACGGGCACTGCTGGTGATGGTGGTGGACGATTCGGTGACGGTACGCAAGGTCACCAGCCGGCTGCTGGAGCGTCATGGCATGAGCGTACTGACGGCCAAGGACGGCGTCCATGCCATGGCGCAGCTGGAAGAGCATCGCCCCGATGTGTTGCTGCTGGATATCGAGATGCCGCGCATGGACGGTTTCGAGGTGGCCACGCGCATCCGCCGTGACGAGCGCCTGAAGGGCTTGCCGATCATCATGATTACCTCACGCACAGGGCAGAAGCACCGCGACCGTGCCATGGCCATCGGTGTCAACGAGTACCTGGGCAAGCCTTATCAAGAGTCTGTGTTGTTGCAGAGCATCGCCCATTGGAGCCAGGCCCATGCTTGAACTTATCTCCGGCCAGCGCAGCAGCCTGACCGGCCTGTTGCTGCCCTTGGGCGACCGGACTTTGGTCTTGCCCAATGTTGCCGTGGCCGAACTGATCGCCCAGCGCAACCTGCTGTGTCAGCGTGGCGAGCCTGCCTGGCACCTGGGCTGGATCGACTGGCGCCAGCAACGGTTGCCGCTGATCGGTTTCGAGGCGGCGTGCGGGGGGGATACCCCGTGTGGTGAGCGGGCGCGTATCGTGGTGCTCAATGCGCTGGGGGATACCGGGCTGCGTTACCTGGCGGTACTGCTGCAGGACATCCCGCGTTCGTGCAAGCTCGACAGCCAGCTCAATTACGTGGACGTGGCGCTGGGCAGCCTGGAGCTGGCAGCGGTGCAGGTGGGCGAGCAGGTGGCGCGGGTGCCGGACCTGGTGGCGCTGGAGCGCTTGGTGCGTGACGCGCAATTGCAACCTGAGGCTGGATAATAGGGCGTTTGATCGGACCTCTTCGCGGCGCAAGCCCGCGCCCACAGGCACAGCGTTTTGTCCAACCTGTGGTAGTGGGCTTGCCCCGCGAAGAGGGACGAACGGAGTACCTCAGGAACCCAGCCCGCCAAAGGAGGTCTGTGTTTGCATGTATTACGGTGAACGCTTCAACGCCTGGACCCACCTGGTAGGTGCCGTCCTGGCCTGCATAGGTGCCATCTGGCTGATCGTCGTCGCGGGCCTGCAGGGCGACCCCTGGAAGATCGTCAGTTTCTCCATCTACGGCGGCACGCTGCTGCTGCTGTACAGCATCTCCACCCTCTACCACAGCACGCGCGGGCGGGCGAAGGTGATCATGCGCAAGCTCGATCACCTGTCCATCTACCTGCTGATCGCCGGCAGCTATACGCCATTCTGCCTGGTCAGCTTGCGCGGGCCTTGGGGCTGGAGCCTGTTTGGAGTGGTCTGGGGGCTGGCAGTGATCGGTATGCTGCAGGAGATCAAGCCCCGCTCCGAGGCGCGAATCTTGTCGATCATCATCTATGCGGTGATGGGCTGGATCGTCCTGGTGGCGGTCGACCCGCTGCTGCGCAGCCTCGGCACCGCCGGCTTCGCCTGGCTGGCGGCCGGCGGCGTGTTCTACACGGTGGGCATCATCTTCTTTGCCTTCGACAGCCGTTTTCGACACTGGCACGGCATCTGGCACCTGTTCGTGATCGCCGGCAGTGTGATGCACTTCATTGCCGTGTCGTTCTACGTGCGCTAGGCGCTGGGTTAAAAGTCGCCCCACAACTGCTGTGCCACCGACAACGCCACCACTGGCGCTGTTTCGGTGCGCAGCACGCGTGGGCCGAGGCGGGCGGCGTGGAAGCCGGCGGCCTTGGCCTGGTCGACTTCGGCGTCGTTCAGGCCACCTTCAGGGCCAATCAAGAAGGCCAGGCGTGAAGGCGTGGCGTGGCTGGTCAGCGGTTCGGCCACCGGGTGCAGGACCAGTTTCAGGTCGGCCTCGGTGTGTTTGACCCATTCGGCCAGTGTCACTGGCGAGTGAATTACCGGCACGCTCGACCGGCCGCACTGTTCGCAAGCACTGATGGCCACCTGGCGCCAGTGGGCCAGGCGTTTGTCGGCGCGTTCGTCTTTCAGGCGGACTTCACAGCGTTCGCTGACGATCGGGGTAATTTCATTGGCGCCCAGTTCGGTGGCTTTCTGGATCGCCCAATCCATACGTTCGCCACGGGACAAGCCCTGGCCGAGGTGGATGTGCAGCGGCGATTCGGCCTGGCCGGCAAGGGCCTGGTCCAGTGCTACACGCACGGTTTTCTTGCCGACTTCGAGCAGCTGGCCGCGAAACTCCTGGCCGCTGCCGTCGAACAGTTGCACGGCATCGCCCGGGGCCATGCGCAGCACGCGGCCGATGTAATGGGCCTGGGCCTCGGGCAAGTCATGCTCGCCAAGGCTCATGGGGGCGTCGATGAAGAAGCGGGACAGTCTCATGGTTAAGCTCAGAAAGTGAAGAAGTCATCGACCCTTGTAGGAGCGGCCTTGCGTCGCGAAAGGGGCGCGCAGCGGCCCCAGGTTCTGTGGCGCAACAAATATCGCCGGGGCCGCTGCGCGCCCCTATCGCGACGCAAGGCCGCTCCTACAAGGGAGTGCGTGGTGTTTGGTTAGCCCGGGTCGCGGAAATCGGGGTGGAAGTTGGCCGGCACCGCCACGCTGACGCTGTCTCGCGTGGCGATATCGATGCCTTCACTGGCCACCTCGGCAAGGAAGTCGATCTGCTCGGGCGTGATCACGTACGGCGGCAGGAAGTACACCACGCTGCCCAGCGGGCGCAGCAAGGCGCCGCGGGTCAGGGCGTGCTCGAAGACCTTCAAGCCACGGCGTTCCTGCCAGGGGTAGGCGACCTTGCCAGCCTTGTCCTGGACCATCTCGATGGCCAGGGCCATGCCGGTCTGGCGGATCTCGGCCACATGCGGATGATCGGCCAGGTGCGCGGTGGCCGTGGCCATGCGTGCGGCCAGGGGCTTGTTGGCCTCGATCACGTTGTCTTGCTCGAAGATATCCAGCGTCGCCAGTGCGGCGGCGCAAGCCAGTGGGTTGCCGGTGTAGCTGTGCGAGTGGAGGAACGCGCGTAGCGTCGGGTAGTCGTCGTAGAAGGCCTGGTACACGGTGTCGGTGGTCAGGCACGCCGCCAGCGGCAGGTAGCCCCCGGTCAGCGCCTTGGACAGGCACAGGAAATCAGGACGGATACCGGCCTGTTCGCAGGCGAACATCGTCCCGGTGCGGCCGAAGCCCACGGCGATTTCGTCGTGGATCAAGTGCACGCCGTAGCGGTCACAGGCTTCGCGCAGCAGCTTGAGGTAGATCGGGTGGTACATGCGCATACCGCCCGCGCCTTGGATCAGCGGCTCGATGATGACCGCGCTGATGCTGGCGTGGTGTTCGGCCAGGGTCTGCTCCATGGCCTGGAACAGGTTGCGCGAGTGTTCTTCCCAGCTCATGCCTTCGGGGCGCAGGTAGCAATCCGGGCTGGGCACCTTGATGGTATCGAGCAGCAGCGCCTTGTAGGTTTCGGTAAACAGCGGCACGTCGCCCACCGACATCGCGGCAATGGTTTCGCCGTGGTAGCTGTTGGTGAGGGTGACGAAGCGCTTCTTCTCGGGTTTGCCAATGTTCTGCCAGTAATGGAAGCTCATCTTCAGCGCGACTTCGATGCAGGACGAGCCGTTATCGGCGTAGAACACCCGGTCTAGCCCCGCCGGGGTCATGGCGACCAGGCGTTCGGACAGCTCGATCACCGGCTGGTGGCTGAAACCGGCCAGGATCACGTGTTCCAGCTGGTCGACCTGGTCCTTGATGCGCTGGTTGATGCGTGGGTTGGCATGGCCGAACACGTTGACCCACCAACTACTCACGGCGTCCAGGTAGCGCTTGCCTTCGAAGTCTTCCAGCCACACGCCTTCACCGCGCTTGATCGGGATCAGCGGCAACTGCTCGTGGTCTTTCATCTGGGTGCAGGGGTGCCACAGGACCTTGAGGTCACGTTGCATCCACTGATCGTTGAGGCCCATGGGTACTTCTCCTGGCTGCACTGCTGGCTTGGACCGCGTAAGCCTAAGCAAAGCTGCAGGGCAGGACAACCGCTGCTCATCAATGACGTTTGGTGCCGGTCCATTCGAGCTTGCGAATATGTACGGTGCCGGCCTGGGAAGTGGAAATGGTCAGGCGCCGGAAAGGCCCGTCGATGACCTGGTGATAGGGTTGTGTGGCGATGGGGCCGGGCATCAGGTCGGTAAAGCCGCTGCCTTCGATAGTGAGCCAGTAGAAGTTGCGTGGCGCGGGAGCGGCCAGGTCGTAATTGTGGTCTTCGGCATCGAACAGCATGTGCAGGTCGTCGCACAGGAAGTCGCTGACCACGTAGTACTCCAGTCGCAAGCATTCGACCTCTTGGGCGAAGGTAATCTCCACATCGCTGTTTTCGCCAATTACCAGTTCCGTGCCATCGTCGCCCCTGAACGCTTCGTGAAAGCCCGTCCAGGATGTGCTGTTGGCGCGAATACTCAGGCCAGATGCCGTGCACAAGGTTTGTTTGTGCCAGAGAAATTGCCGTGCGACGTGAGTGAAACACTCCTCGAAGATCATCTGCAGGCCCTCCTGGCGGGCGTTTGGCCATTCGCGTCAGCATCGCCTGCCGTGGTGCGAGCTGGCTACTGACAAAAATGTCAGTTGCCAAAAGGACTTGATGTCGCTGTGGTGGCAGGGTTGGCAGACCTGACGTATTCTTAACGCATCTGTCTCGGGGCATTTCTGCCTCCCTCTTTTTCTGAAACGTCTGACTCGGAGTTCGCCAACATGGCTGCTGCTTGGGTGCGCCTGTGCGCGTTGGTATTGATCGGTGTGTCCAGCGGCGCCGCGCTGGCGAAGGACAAAACGCCCACGGCCATCGTCGTGGGTGGCGGCCTGGCGGGCCTTACTGCAGCCTACGAGCTACAGAGCAAGGGCTGGCAGGTGACGCTGCTGGAGGCCAAGTCGGGCATGGGCGGCCGCTCGGGCCTGGCGACCAGCGAGTGGATCGGCAATGCCAAGGCGCAGCCGGTGCTCAACCAGTACCTCGACCGTTTCAAGCTTGAAACACTGCCTGCGCCGGAGTTCGTGCGCACGCCGGGTTACCTGATCGACGGTGAATACTTCAGTGCCACCGACCTGGCCACCAAGCAGCCCGCCACCGCCGAGGCGCTCAAGCGCTATGAGAAAACCCTCGATGACCTGGCCCGGTCGATCGACGACCCGCTGAACCCCCAGGCGACCAGCACACTGTTCGCCCTCGACCAGATCAACGTTTCCACCTGGCTCGACAAGCTGCAACTGCCGGCCACCGCGCGTCAGTTGGTCAACCAGCAGATCCGTAGCCGCTACGATGAGCCGTCCCGCCTGTCGCTGCTGTACTTCGCCCAGCAGAATCGCGTGTATCGGGGTGTCAGTGACCGTGACCTGCGCGCCGCGCGCCTGCCCGGTGGCAGCCCGGTACTGGCTCAGGCTTTCGTCAAACAGCTGAAGACCATCAAGACCAGCTCGCCCGTCACCGCCATCGTCCAGGACAAGGACGGCGTCACGGTCAAGGTGGGCAGCGTGGGCTACCAGGCCGATTACCTGGTCATGGCTGTGCCCCTGCGCGCCCTGGCCAAGATCCAGATGACCCCGGGCCTGGACAACCAGCACCTGGCGGCGATCAAGGGCACCAACTATGGCTGGCGCGACCAGCTGATGCTCAAGTTCAAGAAGCCGGTGTGGGAAAGCCGGGCGCGCATGTCTGGCGAAATCTTCAGCAACGCCGGCCTGGGCATGCTGTGGATCGAACCGGCACTCAAAGGCGGCGCCAACGTGGTGATCAACCTGTCCGGCGACAACGCCCGCCTGCTGCAGGCGTTCGGTGACAAGCAGATGGTCGACCAGGTGTTGATCCGCCTGCACGCGTTTTATCCACAGGCCCGTGGCTCGTTCACCGGCTACGAGGTCAAGCGCTACAGCACCGACGCCGGTATGGGCGGCGCCTACCTGGCCTATGGCCCGGGGCAGATCAGCAAGTACTGGCGCCTGTGGGAGCGCCCGGTGCAGCGCATCACCTTTGCCGGCGAGCATACCGACGCCCTCTACCCTGGCACCCTGGAAGGCGCTCTGCGCAGCGGCCAACGTGCGGCCAGCCAGGCACAGGACTTGTTGGCCGGCAAGTCATTCGACCCCGCCAAGGCTGTGCCGGTTGCGGCCGCAGCCGCAGCAGGTGCTGCTGCGGCCAAGGACAAGGGCGGGTTCTTCTCGAACATGTTCGGTGGCGGGTCCGGCAAGACCGACAAGGCTGAAAAAGCCCCCGCCAAGGCCGAGCCGCTGAAAGATGAGGCCAAGCAGGACAAGCCAGGGTTCTTCTCGCGCCTGTTTGGCGGGGCTGACAAGCCCGAGGTGAAAGCCGAGCCGCTTGCCAAGGCCGACGAAGTGGCACCGGCGCCTGCTGCGCCAACCCCCGTTGCACCGGCAGTTGAGGCCAAGCAAGAGGCGGCCAAGCCTGCTGCCGCCAAGCCCGCCGCAACCAAGGCAACCCCTGCCAAGCATGCGCCAGCACACAAGCCGGCGGCAAAACAGGCGCACAAGCCTGTCGAGGCTAAAAAGGCCACGGCAAAATCGGCGCCGGCCAAGAAGCCAGTGGCCGATACCCAGGCCAAGGCAGGCTGACCTCCTCCCAGTGCCGGCTTAAGGGCCGGCACTGGCGCCCCGCGCTAATCCAACTATCGTTAATGTTTCCTTAATGGGAAGCTTTCACAATAAATATCGGATTTCTCGATAATCCGAAGCAATTTTTTCCGCTTTTATTCGATACGTTACGCGTTAGTCTGTGCACAGCTTTCACGGGGAAACACGCCAACATGCAACTGCGCAATTCACCTTCTCGCTACGGCGTGGTCAGCATCATCCTGCACTGGGGTGTAGCGCTGGCAGTCTTTGGCCTGTTCGGCCTGGGGCTGTGGATGGTCGGTCTGGACTACTACGACCCTTGGCGCAAATCTGGCCCAGACCTGCACAAAAGCATCGGTCTGATGCTGCTCGCGGTGATGCTGCTGCGTGTCGTCTGGCGTTTCATCAGCCCGCCACCGCCGGCGCCGGCCAACCACGGGGCACTCACCCGCGTGGCCGCCAAGCTGGGCCATCTGGCACTGTATGTGGGGCTGTTCGCGGTGATGATCGCCGGTTACCTGATATCCACCGCCGACGGCGTCGGTATTCCGGTATTCGGGCTGTTCGAAGTACCGGCACTGGTCAGTGACCTGCCCGATCAGGCGGACCTGGCTGGCGTGATTCATCTTTGGCTGGCCTGGGGCCTGGTGGTTTTTGCCGTGCTTCATGGCCTGGCAGCATTGAAACACCACTTCATTGACCGTGACGCGACCCTGACCCGTATGCTGGGCCGCAAAGCTTGACCCTCAACCTCAATTGCAAGGAATAGAAAGGATGTTGAAAAAGACTTTTGCCGCTCTGGCGCTCGGTACTGCGCTGTTCTCCGCTGGCGCCATGGCCGCCGAGTACAAGATCGACAAGGAAGGCCAGCACGCGTTCGTCGACTGGAAGATCAGCCACCTGGGCTACAGCTTCATCCACGGTACCTTCAAGGACTTCGACGGCAACTTCAGCTGGGACAGCGCCAAGCCTGAGGCGAGCAAGATCAGCGTCGACCTGAAGACTGCCAGCCTGTGGTCCAACCACGCTGAGCGTGACAAGCACATCGCCAGCAAAGACTTCCTGGATGTGAAGAAATATCCAGACGCCAAGTTCGTTTCCACTGCCGTCAAATCGACCGGTGACAAAACGGCTGACGTGACCGGTGACCTGACCCTGCATGGCGTGACCAAGCCGGTCACCTTCAAGGCCACGTTCAACGGTGAAGGCAAGGACCCATGGGGCGGCGAGCGTGCTGGCTTCAACGCCACCACGACGCTGAACCTGAATGACTTCGGTATCAAAGGGCCAGGCGCGACTTCGCAGACCTTGGACCTGGATATCAGCGTCGAAGGCGTGAAGCAGGAGTAAATTCGCTTCATGTGATACCAGCCGAACGCCGCCCACTGGGCGGCGTTTTCGTTGGCCGCGTGTTTATGTATAAGGCACCCGGCGGGTCAAACTGTCAGGTGCGTGGGGAAGACTCAACGCATGCAATGCCTGCCAGACCGCGTCATTTTCACGAATAACCCCCCAGTCCGCGAAGAAGTGTGCCAGGTTTCGCCCCGCCACTCGGGAGAGCGAAGTGGCAAAGTTGGTCAGGTCGTTATTGGCTGAAGGGTGTTCTCTTGCGTAGCGGTCCCAGTTGATCAGGAAGTTAGGACCAAACTCAAGCCGTAACTGTTCGAAGATCGCTTGCGTGTCGGGTGATTCCATATAATTTTTCTGCGGGCGGGGCCTGGCCAGCCACGCTTGAAGCGCGGGCCATCTTGTCGGAAATACATCAGTGTATTCATTTCGATGAAGCCGATGGACTGCCAGTGAGTAGATGTTGACCGTGTTTTCGTCAAACTGAGGCGAAACCGTGTTAGTACGATTCTGAAAGTGGTGGCCGTACTCATGAAGCGTGACCCAGCGGTTATGTGCAACGCCGCCTACCAACGCTTCCATGTACGGGTTGCCAGGGGCCGAAGCGTGGGGCAGGCCGATATAACCTGTAGTTGCATGTGGGGGAAGGGAGGAGGCCGCTTCTACTGCATGTATCCACATAGTGCTGCGGGTATGAAGAGGTGCGGAACCATCCAGCCCTGCGGCTTGAGCTTCAATGCTCAAGACCTCTTCATGAGACCTGACGATCTCCCCCACATCAGCATGGGCGTGGCGCCTGTAGGTGTCGGTATGACAAGTAATTGCCACCCTGTCTCCTACGAGTTGAACGGGTAAGCGCTGGCTTCTTTCGAGCATTTGATACCAGTCAGCGGGGTCCGTATGGTGCAATCGGAAGAAAGCCAGAGGTGTTGCTTCAGGGCCAATGATAACGCGACATGCGGAACGGCCATTATTACTGATATGCAGCGCGCCGCCTGGGTCCAAGGGCAGCAGGTTCTCGCCGCGCTTCAGCGAGATAGCCCGCATGTTTTCAGTTTGTCGGCTGCGATCATTCATCTCGGCGAGGCCTTGTGTGCCAATGTAGGCCGTCACCTGTTGATCATCGCCCTCAAGCCAGATTGGCACCCGGGTCTGGGCAGGAATCCAATAGCCGGTGGGTTGATAATCTGCCCATTGCAGGCGCCACTGATAGAACTGTTGGTCTTGCGGTTTAGTGGCCGTGGGGTATATCGAAAGTGAACGTGAGTGGACAAAGTGGTTGGTGGCGGTTACAGGATGAGAAGTACCATTGTGTTCTACGCGGATGGTCAAAGTGTTGTGGGCGGTGAGGTAGCTTTCAGGCAGATTTGGATTCGAGAATGTGCCATCGCTCTGCACGTCGGCGATGGCTTTCCAGCCTTCCGTTGTCAGTGCATGCACCAGCCCACCGCGCGCGGAGGTGCTGCCCCGGACGTCTATGTTCGTACCTTGCCGGAACCTCAGTGAGAACGTCTCGATTGTCGGGCCAACATCGAGTGCAAGAGAGGGTGATTGCAGGGCGACCGTGTCGCAACAGTTCAGCGCGTGACAGGTGCCCGTAAGTGAATCAACGGGTAGACGTTCATCCTGAGCTTTCATGGGGCATCACCTCATATAAGAGTTTTTATGATGGCGTCAGCCCACACGGGTCACAACTGGCAGAAATGCTAGGGCGTAAACGTGCGAGAGAGTTCAGAACTAGTGTGGTGTTTCAGAAATACCACTGAAAATCATTTGCCCAGCGCTCGCGCCGCGCGAGCGACTGAGGCAAGGATGTCCTCGGCCTTCTTGTGCCACCGAAATGGCTTCGGGTTCTGGTTGTAGGTTTCCAGGTAGTACTCGATCGACGCCTCCAGATCTTTAACGCTGATATGTGCCTGCCGCTTGATCCACTTCTCGCTCAGCGTTGAGAAAAACCGCTCAACCAGATTCAGCCAAGATGCCGAGGTCGGCGTGAAGTGGATGTTGTAGCGCGGTCGCGCCGCAAGCCACGCCCTGACTTTGTCGGTCTTGTGAGTCGCGTAATTGTCCATGATCAGATGGATCGGCATATCGGCAGGCACTGACACATCGATCTCCCTTAGGAAGGCGAGAAACTCGGTACTGCGATGTTGTCGTTTGAGTCGGCCAATCACCTCACCGGTTGCCACATCCAGGGCTGCGAACAACGAGGTCGTTCCGTGTCGTTTGTAGTCATGTGTGCGGGTTGCTGAGTTACCTGGGGAAAGCGGTAGGCCCGGCTGCGTGCGGTTCAGCGCTTGGATCTGGCTCTTCTCATCAACGCAAAGCACCAAAGCTCGTTCGGGTGGGTTCAAGTAGAGCCCAACGATGTCGTGAACCTTGTCGACAAACAACGGATCAGTGGAAAGCTTGAAGGTCTTTTCCAAGTGCGGCTTGATCCCAAACGCGTGCCAGATGCGCATCACGCTTGCAGGAGACAGGCCCGTCTCACGACTCATCCGTCGCGTGCTCCAATGACTGGAGTCGTCGGGCTTACCTTGCAGCACTTGGTTTACCACTTGCTGAACTTGCTCATCGGAAATAGTGCGAGGCCGGCCAGAGCGCGGTTCATCGTTCAGCCCCAGCAGCCCCAACTTAGAGAAGCGCTGACGCCACCGCGAAACCACATCCTTGCTCGTGCCTAAGCGCTGAGCGATGTCATTGCCTGATTCGCCTGCGGCACAGCCGAGAATTATCTCTGCGCGCAGGCGGGCATCCTGAGCGCCTTTGCGAAGTTTGATCCGGCGTAGCAGTTCCGACTTTTCAGTTTCGGAAAGGGTAATGACGGTTGCTGGTCAGCCCATGTCGATGCCCTTGGAGAGTTGGCTTCTACAGAGCCTAGCTCAGATTTTCAGCGGTATTTGTGAAACACCACACTAGGTTTTTTACGAAAAGTAGGGTCATCCATCGTTGTCGGATCGCCGCACCGCCGCCCCCACAAAACGTTTCGTACAGAGCCTAGGCATCTTTTGCTCGTAATCTCCCAGTCCGCGTGCACTGCAGGGCGAAACTGCAAATAAAAATGCCGCCCATTGGGCGGCATTTTATTGCTGACTCACCAGTGGTTAGCGATTACGCGTCAAAAGCGCCGGGCGCTCACCGCGAGGGCGGCTTGGCAAGTCGTCCAGTTGCTCAGGCGTCGGGTAACGGTCGAGCTTGGATTCCTTGCGGATGATCACCGGCTGGTTCTGCGGCTCACGCGAGCTGCGCACTGCAGGTTCCTGACGGGCAGCATCATCGCGCACCGGGCGACCACGGCCGCTACCACCGCCATCACGGCGTGCACCGCCACCATTGTTGTTGCGCGGTGGGCGCTTCTCGCCGCTGGCGCTGCGTGGCTGGCCGCCATTGCGAGCCTGGCCAGCGCCAGCGCCACCGTTGCTGCGCGGGGCAGTACCTTGGCTCTGGCCTGCACCAGTACCACCGCCCCCACCAGGACGACGGTTACGCCCCTGGTTCTTGCCTTGGTACGGGCTGACGTAGTCGGCTCGGTTACCGAAGTTGTCGACTTCGTCATCCAGGAACTCATCCGGTGCACGGTCAGATGGCGCTTTGGGCGTGCTGTTCTGGCTGGCTTGCTGCTGGCGTGGCTTGTTGTCACGCGGCTTGCGCTGCTGCGGCTTGTCGCCGGACCTTTCCTTCTCGGCAGGCTTGTCGGCAGCGGGCTGCTTGGCCTTGCCTTTTTCCTTGCCTTTGTCCTTGCGGCCACCGTTGGCATCTTTACCGCCTTCGCCGCGTGGCTGGTTGCGACCACCACGGCCGGTGTTCTGCGGGCGTTCGCGTACTTCAGGCTTCTCGGCTTCCACCTGGCTTGCATCAAAGCCCATCAGGTCGCCATCGGCAATCTTCTGCTTGGTGACCCGCTCGATGCTCTTGAGCAGCTTCTCTTCGTCTGGCGAGACCAGGGAAATAGCCTCACCCGAACGGCCTGCACGGCCCGTACGGCCGATACGGTGCACGTAATCTTCTTCGACATTGGGCAGCTCGAAGTTGACCACGTGGGGCAACTGATCGATGTCCAGGCCGCGGGCGGCGATGTCGGTGGCAACCAGAACCCGTACGGCATTGGCCTTGAAGTCGGCCAGGGCTTTGGTGCGGGCGTTCTGGCTCTTGTTGCCGTGGATGGCGGCGGCGGTCAGGCCGTGCTTTTCCAGGTACTCGGCCAGGCGGTTGGCGCCGTGCTTGGTACGGGTGAACACCAGTACCTGTTCCCAGGCACCCTGGGTGATCAGGTGTGCCAGCAGTGCACGCTTGTGGCTGGCGGGCAGGCGGTAGATGCGCTGCTCGATGCGTTCGACCGTGGTGTTGGGCGGCGTGACCTCGATGCGCTCCGGGTTGTGCAGGAGCTTGTCGGCCAGGTCGGTGATGTCTTTGGAGAAGGTGGCCGAGAACAGCAGGTTCTGGCGCTTGGCCGGCAGGCGCGCAAGGACCTTCTTGACGTCGTGGATGAAGCCCATGTCGAGCATGCGGTCGGCTTCATCGAGGACCAGAATTTCTACATGGGACAGGTCAACCTTGCCTTGACCGGCCAGGTCGAGCAGGCGACCAGGGCACGCCACCAGGACGTCGACACCCTTGGCGATGGCCTGGATCTGCGGGTTCATGCCGACACCGCCGAAGATGCAGGCGCTGACCAGTGGCAGGTCACGGGCATAGACCTTGAAGCTGTCATGCACCTGGGCCGCCAGTTCGCGGGTCGGGGTCAAGACCAGTACGCGGGGCTGGCGTGGGCCATGGCGCTGCGACTTGTCGGGGTGGCCACCGGGGAACAGGCGCTCGAGGATCGGCAAGGCAAAGCCGCCGGTTTTACCAGTACCTGTCTGTGCGGCGACCATCAGATCGCGGCCTTGCAACACGGCGGGAACAGCCCGCTGTTGCACCGGAGTCGGCTGGGTGTAGCCCGCAGCCTCGATAGCGCGGACAAGAGCCTCGGAGAGACCGAGGGAAGCAAAGGACATGGGCGATCCTGTTCTCGTGTGGGCTGGGCCCGTTGGGATGTTCTGCCTGGCGCGACGGGCATCGGTGAGATGCGATCGCGTCCGGTCCAGCTTGGCTTTCACTGCACATCCAGGAAGCGGAGGGCTGACGCGGTAGGGCGTCGATGCCGATCGGGATGCCTGTTGCTAGGCCGAGCGTCCGGGCGTAAGCCTGGCGGGAAGGCCCGAGTATAACAGAGCTATCGCGGCGTGCTGCTTTCCTGCTGCTCAACGGCGTTGAGAATGTTTCCGATGTCGCCTGTGTAGCGGTTGTTGATGGCGGCATAGGCGGGTTCTTGCTTGAAGCGCTGCAATTCTTCGGCGAACGCCTGGGCCAACGATTCTCGCCCAGGTTTACGGGTCAGCCCGAGGTACTGCGTCTGTCGGCTGATCAGCAGTGGCAGTTCCTCGACCTGCTGTTCCAGGCCCAGTTGACGCATCAGGTAGCGGCCAACCCTGCGGTCGGTAATCAGTAGATCGATGCGGCCAAGCACCAACTTGCCGAGGTTGGCTTCATGGGTGGGGGCTGCTTCACGTCGGAAACGGGACGAGCCGTTGAAGGCCGCGCCGTAGGTATAGCCGGGCGATGTGCCTACGCTGAGGCCGGCGAGGTCATTCAGGCTGGTCACTGTGTGCCGACGGCTGCGGGCCTGGAACAGCACAAACTCGACATCCGACATGGGCTCCGACGGGTAGATCAGAAAAGGCCTGCGCGCGTCGATCTGAAAGATATCGACAATACCGTCCGCCAGCCCTTGCTCGATCATCGCCAGGCAGCGCTTCCAGGGTAGAAACTGCCATTCCACCTCCACGCCCAGGCGCTTGAAGACCTGGGTGGTGACCTCGTAATCGATGCCTCGGGGCTGGCCGTTCTGCTGGTAGACATACGGCGCCCAGTCGTCGGACACCAGGCGCAGGCGTTCGGCCTGGGCCAACGGGCTCAGGCAGGCGAGCAGCAGGATCCAGAACAGGCGGGTGATGGCGGGCATGGCCCGCAGATTACGCGCTCGGCCTGCTCAAGGCCAGTGAAGAGCAGGCTGTTCAGGCCTGCTTCGAGCACAGCAGGTGCGCTTCGATATCCTTGCGCCGCGCCCCCAGCGACAGGCGCAAGCCCGGGTGGCGCAGGCACTGGCGCAACTGCTCGGGCTCGATGCGGCCGTGGCGCGTATTGAAGTTTTCCAGGGCTTTGTCCCACCAGGCCGATGCACAGGCGCGGTCGAATTCATTGGGGTAGGGGTAGCTGCCGTAGAGCAATTCGCGGGCAAACTGCCGCTCGTGGCGGGGCAGGGTCAGGCTCAGTGCCTTGTAACCCAAACGGTGCAGGGTTGGCGGCCGTGGCAGTTGATCGTTGACCCGCGCGACATCGGCCAGCGCCGCCTCGCAAAGCGGCTCATCGCCGTGCTTGCGTAGCCAGGCCTGGATCTTGGCGCGAAACTGGGCTTTGCGGCTCCAGTAATGGTGAATGACGTCGGTGCATTCGGCCACTTTCAGCGTGCGGTAGGCCGCCACCGCCAGGCAGAACTCCTCCAGGGTGTAGGCCTCGCGGGCCAGCGGGTAGAACTCGTCCATCATGGCGATGGAGTGGTCCAGGGTCGGCGCGTCTTCGGCGCTGAGCCCGATCACGCCAGAGTTGATCAGCGGCATCTGGCAATCGGCCAGGCCCCGGTCCTGGAGAACAGCCAGCAGGTTCTTGTACAACAGACACTTCTGGTTGGCGCCGTAGCGGCCACCGATGGCGTTGCACAGCAGTTGGCCGGGCTTGACGCGCTCGAACAGGCGCATCGGCGAGTGCCGGAAGAAGGTGTCGGTATCGATCAGTATGGCCAGTGGGTGCTGCTCGAGTACCTGACGGAGCAGCACGTGCTTGCTGCGAAAGTGATAACCGTGGGGCGCATTCCACGCTGTGCGGGTGGCTTCGTCGAGCAGATGCACCGTGACCGGCAGCTTGGCATACGGCGCTGGGTTGTCGGTGTAGACCTGGATGTCCAGGGCCTCGCCTGCCGACCGGCCCAGGTGGGCAAGGGCACTGACGATGCTGAAGCAGGCTTCCTGATGGTAGGTGGCCGGGCCGAAAGCCAGGTAGACGAGCTGAGGGCGCGATGGCTGGGGATGCTGCATGTCAGGCAAGACCTGTTTAACCCGAAAATAAATAAGGCCTTAGTCTATGACCAAAGCCTTAATCATTTCTTAAACAGATATTGCCAAGACGTTTCAGCGGGGCAGCTTCAGGTTGTTCCAGATCGCGAGGCTCGCTTCGGCCTGGTTCAACGTATAGAAGTGCAGGCCCGGTGCGCCGCCTTGCAGCAGCTGTTCGCACATGCGGGTGATCACTTCTTCGCCGAATGCCTGGATGCTGGCGGTGTCGTCGGCATAGGCTTCGAGCTGCTTGCGGATCCAGCGCGGGATCTCGGCGCCACAGGCGTCGGAGAAGCGTGCCAGCTTGCTGTAGTTGGTGATCGGCATGATGCCGGGCACCACCGGGATCTCGACGCCCAGTTTCTGCGCACGCTCGACAAAGTAGAAATAGCTGTCGGCGTTGAAGAAGTACTGGGTGATGGCGCTGTCGGCACCGGCTTTGACCTTGTGCACGAAGTTGGCAAGGTCGATCTCGAAGTTGCGCGCCTGCGGGTGCATTTCGGGGTAGGCGGCCACTTCCAGGTGGAAGTGATCACCGGTTTCCTGGCGGATGAACTCGACCAGGTCGCTGGCGTAGCGCAGCTCGCCGCTGGCCATGCCCATGCCCGAGGGCAGGTCGCCGCGCAGGGCGACGATACGCTTGATGCCCGCTGCCTGATATTCGGCCAGCAGGCTGCGCAGCTCTTCTTTGCTATCGCCAACGCACGACAGGTGCGGTGCGGCAGGTACCTTCACTTCGCTTTCCAGCTGCAGCACGGTGTTCAGCGTGCGGTCGCGGGTAGAGCCGCCGGCACCGTAGGTGCAGGAGAAGAAGTCCGGGTTGTAGGTGGCCAGCTGGCGGGCAACGCCCATCAGCTTTTCGTGACCGGCATCGGTCTTGGTCGGGAAGAATTCGAAGCTGTAGCGGCGTTCTTGTGACATCACTCTTTCCTCAAGCAGCAAGCTGCTAGCGGCAAGCTGCAAGTAAAAGCCAGATCGGTGATGGCCGATCTGGCTTGGCATCGTTCAAGATCGTTAGTGCATGAACCACAAGCGACAGCGGCACGGGGCGCCTTTTCTTGCCGCTTGCAGCTTCAAGCTTGCCGCTTATCAGTAGCGGTAGGCGTGCGGCTTGAACGGGCCTTCGACAGTCACACCGATGTACTCGGCTTGCTGCGCGGTCAGTTTGGTGACGACGCCGCCGAAGCCGCGGACCATTTCCAGGGCCACTTCTTCGTCGAGCTTCTTGGGCAGCACTTCAACGGTCAGGCGCTCGGCTTTCTTCTCGGCCGACAGGTCGGCGTACTTCTGCTCGAACAGGAAGATCTGGGCCAGCACCTGGTTGGCGAACGAACCGTCCATGATGCGGCTTGGGTGACCGGTGGCGTTACCCAGGTTCACCAGACGGCCTTCGGCCAGCAGGATCAGGTAGTCGTCGTTTTGCGGGTCGAAATCGCCAGCGCCGGTACGGTGGATCTTGTGTACCTGCGGCTTGACCTCTTCCCAGGCCCAGTGCTTGCGCATGAAGGCGGTGTCGATCTCGTTGTCGAAGTGGCCGATGTTGCACACTACGGCGCGCTTTTTCAGGGCCTTGAGCATGTTGGCGTCGCAGACGTTGACGTTACCGGTGGTGGTGACGATCAGGTCGATCTTGCCCAGCAGGGCCTTGTCGATGCTGGCTTCGCTGCCATCGTTGATGCCGTCGATGAACGGCGAGACCAGCTCGAAGCCGTCCATGCACGCCTGCATGGCGCAGATCGGGTCGACTTCGGTGACCTTGACGATCATGCCTTCCTGACGCAGGGACTGGGCCGAGCCCTTGCCCACGTCACCGTAGCCGATCACCAGGGCTTGCTTGCCCGACAGCAGGTGGTCGGTGCCGCGCTTGATGGCGTCGTTCAAGCTGTGACGGCAGCCGTACTTGTTGTCGTTCTTGCTCTTGGTGACCGAGTCGTTGACGTTGATCGCCGGGACTTTCAGCTCGCCCTTGGCCAGCATGTCCAGCAGGCGGTGCACGCCGGTGGTGGTTTCTTCGGTCACGCCGTGGACGCGGTCCAGCACGGCCGGGTATTTCTTGTGCAGCAGCTCGGTCAGGTCGCCGCCGTCGTCGAGGATCATGTTGGCGTCCCATGGCTGGCCATCCTTGAGGATGGTCTGCTCCAGGCACCACTCGTACTCTTCCTCGGTTTCACCTTTCCAGGCGAACACAGGGATACCGGCGGCGGCGATGGAGGCAGCGGCCTGGTCCTGGGTGGAGAAGATGTTGCAGGACGACCAGCGCACCTCGGCACCCAGGGCAACCAGGGTTTCGATCAGCACGGCGGTCTGAATGGTCATGTGGATGCAGCCCAGGATCTTCGCGCCCTTGAGCGGTTGCTCGGCGAGATACTTGCGGCGCAGGCCCATCAGTGCAGGCATTTCCGATTCGGCGATGATGGTTTCGCGACGGCCCCAGGCGGCCAGGGAGATGTCAGCGACTTTGAAATCGGTAAAACCAGCAGGCGTGTTTACAGCGCTCATGAGAGCCTCCATTCGTAGTGTGCGAATGGGCGCCGTTGTGCGTTGAGCGTCCGCAGAAGCGGACAACGCCCCATCCGAGCCTGACAGGCCTAGCCTGCTGCAGCGCCCCTCGGACAGGTGGCGGGCATGGCCCCGCGGCGGGTGGCCATGTAAAACGGCACAGATTATAGCCGTGACCGGGACCTTCGCCCAAGGTTTTCTGTCGATTAATCGAGACGATAGTCGATGTTCAATGGAGCGGTGACGGCCGCTCTGCCATCATGAGTACACGTTAGCCAAGCAGGTCAGGAGTACAGATGAACTTTCACACCCGCAAATGGGTAAAACCCGAAGACCTCAACCCCAATGGCACCCTGTTCGGTGGCAGCCTGTTGCGCTGGATCGACGAGGAGGCGGCCATCTACGCCATCGTCCAACTGGGCAACCAGCGTGTGGTGACCAAGTACATGTCGGAGATCAACTTCGTCAGTGCTTCGCGCCAGGGCGACATCATCGAGCTGGGTATTACCGCAACCGAGTTCGGCCGTACCTCGATCACCCTCAAGTGCGAGGTGCGTAACAAGATCACCCGCAAGAGCATCCTGACGGTCGACAAGATGGTCTTCGTCAACCTCGGTGAAGATGGCCAGCCGGCGGCGCATGGGCGGACCGAGATCAAGTACGTGCAGGACCAGTTCCCGGATTCTGCGGTGGAGTGAAACCAGGGGGCCGCAAAGCGGCCCCGTTGTTTTTCAGGGTTGGGCGCTGACCTTGCGCACCACGCGGCCAATGCTCAGCCCCTGCACCAGGATCGACGACAGCACCACGATGTAGGTGATCGACAGCAGCAGGTCGCGCTCTTCGCCCAGCGGCAGCGACAGCGCCAGGGCCACCGAAACCCCACCGCGCAGACCACCCCAGGTCAGCACCCGCACAGTGCCTTTGGGGACCGGGCGCCAGCGCCGCAGCAGCACGATTGCCGGGGCCACGGTCAACAGCCGCGACAGCAGTACCGCCAACGCCAGCACGCTACCGGCCGCCAGGTGCATCCAGTTGAACGGCAGCAGCAGAAGCTCCAGGCCGATCAGCGCGAACAGCAAGGCGTTGAGCATGTCATCGATCAACTCCCAGAAACCGTCCATGTAGCGACGGGTCATGTCGTTCATCGCCAGGTTGCGCCCCATGTTGCCGATGATCAGGCCGGCCACCACCATGGCGATCGGCGCCGAGACGTGCAGCTCGTAGCACATCGCCGAGCCACCGATGACCAGCGCCAGGGTCAGCATGACCTCGACCTGGTACTGCTCGATGCTCTTGATCATGCGGTAGGTGGCGTAGCCGATCAGCCCACCGAACACCACGCCGCCAATGGCCTCGCGGGCGAACAGCACCGCCGTGTCGTAGACGCTGGGGGTTTCGCCCAGCTGGATGATGCCCAGCAGCACAGTGAACACCACGACTGCGGTGCCATCGTTGAACAGCGATTCGCCGACGATGGTGGTTTTCAGTGGCTTGGATGCATTGGCGGTACGCAATGCGCCGAGCACGGCAATCGGGTCGGTGGGCGAAATCAGCGCGCCGAACAGCAGGCAATAGATCAGCGGCACCTCCCAGCCGAACATCGCGAACACCCAATGCGACAGGTAGCCGATGACCACGGTTGCGATCAGCACACCGATGGTGGCCAGCAGGCCGATCGGCCAGCGATAGCTGCGCAGGTCCGAGAGGTTGACGTGCAAGGCGCCGGCGAACAGCAGGAACGCCAGCATCCAGTGCATCAGCAAATCGTTGAAGTCGATCTGGTTCATCAGGCCTTCGACGCGTTCTTCCAGGCCAGGGAAGCCGATCAGGCTCAGGCCCTGCAGCATCAGGGAGAACAATAACGCGGTGACCATCACGCCAATGGCGGGTGGCAGGCCGATGAAGCGGTAGTTGACGTAGGTGAGGAGGGTGGTGAGGCAGATAAACGCGGCAACTAATTCAAGCATCCCGAATCCTGTAACAGTGGCTTCCAAGTCGTACCCGAATGGCTCGGGCAGTTCTTTGATGACCTGGCGAGGGGTTCGGGACACAGGGTTTGACCCAATTAGTCCAAATCGTTCCCAAGATCGG